>NZ_LUGJ01000062.1:0-701 GCF_001682955.1 Megasphaera sp. DISK 18 | reverse complement strand
AAAATAAATAAAGACATGAATCTCCCCATTTGTTAAAATTAAGTCGCCAAACAAAACTCACAAAGGAGACGAGATTCATGTCTGACAATATTATACAATTAAATGAGCAAGTAATCAAAACCGAGTTAAAGGACCTGGTGAAGCAGAGTGTCGAAGAGACGCTCAACAGCCTGTTGGATCAGGAAGCTGAGGAACTTACCCATGCTGAGAAGTATGAGCGTACGAATGCCCGCAAGGGATACCGTTCCGGGCATTACACACGTAACCTCCAGACAACCTCCGGCACTATCTCTCTAAAAGTGCCGAAGCTGAAGGGCATTCCTTTCGAAACGGCTATTATTGAACGCTACAGACGCCGCGAGAGCAGCGTCGAGGAAGCGCTCATCGAGATGTACTTGGCTGGCGTTTCCGTACGTCGTGTCGAAGATATCACAGAAGCCCTCTGGGGATCCAAAGTGTCGCCGGGTACCATCAGCAACCTTAACAAGAAGGCGTATGGCAACATCGAAGCTTGGCGAAACCGGCCTCTTCCGAGCGAGCAATATCCGTACGTCTTTATCGACGGCATCTACCTCAAGCGCAGCTGGGGCGGTGAGTTCGAGAACGTAGCTATTCTTGTCGCTATTGCAGTCAACCAGGACGGCTATCGTGAAGTCATCGGTGCAGCCGAAGGCATGAAGGAGGACAAAGAAAGCTGGAAA
>NZ_LUGJ01000061.1:0-694 GCF_001682955.1 Megasphaera sp. DISK 18 | reverse complement strand
GGTCTTCCGTTTTTCTTTTCCCGCGATTATCCTGTAAGGCATCAAGACCACCGGCCTCGTATTTCAGCGTATAGCTGCGTGCCTGTTGGTAGGAAATGCCATACTTTACCGCAGTTTCTGCGTAATTATGGTCATGAGCAATACAATACTGAACCATTTCAACTCGCTCATCAAATGTTGTTTTTCTGCCTTTTGTCATGATAGAAAATCCTCCTGTTCCGGAAGCTTTCAGCTCCTCATGACTATTATACAGCTTAATCCATGTGCGTAGTTGTGTTGATGATCTCAAACCAAATCTTTGGCAGATAGCAAACAGCGATCCTTCCTGATTCAGATAAGCGGTTACTGCCTGAACTTTACATTCATGGGAATAGTGCTTATTCCCCGTATGTGAAAAGGCATCAATACCATTCCCTTTATAACTACAAATCCAAGCTCTGACAGCAGATGGGGCAACGGACAGACGCTGGGCAGCCGCACGGATAGATTCTGTTCCATGGAGGATGTTTTTGACGGTATGCAATTTCTCTTGAGCACATATCTTTGTTTTTCGCATTAAAAATACTCCCCTTCAAGTAGCATGAGATTTTATTATTTCTCATGTCTACCTCCGGGGGAGCATATCACTTGGCGATGCAGCTGGAGAGTTTTTCGTAAATAGGACCGGGATACCGGTCTTAGGAATGACGATGAT
>NZ_LUGJ01000060.1:0-18974 GCF_001682955.1 Megasphaera sp. DISK 18 | reverse complement strand
CTTTATTTATTTTGCGAAAATTATTATACCTTATCTTTCTATTATTGAGCAGATTGGCTTAATGATGCGGCTTATTACTGCTTATGGGAGACGATGGAACTTGCGATGTAACGCGTTACGTATAAGAAGAGAAAAGACATAGATAAGAGGAGAATAGATAAGACAATATACATCAGACAAGATCAAGATAAAATAATCTGAGACAAAAGGTGATGAGATAAATGAAGGCAACTAAAGTTATGTCGTGTAGAATTTTTATTTTGTAGATTGGATTTTATGAGTCGAAATCCATACAGATGAGATCATTTTTTTGTGATTTTGGACTCTTTTTTGTCTTTTGTGAAGTTCCTTTTGGGAAAGTGATTTTTCTGGAAAGGAACTTTTTTTGTATTTCTATGAAAGACAAATGTATTAGTTTACGATTTTTTGAAAGTTCAGAAAACTTTAGGTTTTTGGATGTAGAAATTACCATTCAGAATGTATAAATAGGAAAATGTGCAAAACTGGCTGAAATATGGAAAAAAACGAAATAAAAGAAGTGAAAAATCGAGGCTTTTCGTAAAAAGTTTGAAAAAAACTTTAGACGATTGGCCTTTTTTTTGTACTAGTATAGTAGAGGGGTAATTTCGAAAGACATTCCCCAAGAAGAAAAATGAGGTGCTGGCAATGAAAAAATTACAATGGCTGAAAACGAAAGTAGGACTTTTTTTAGATCCCCGTATTCTTTATTTGATGAATCTTCCCAACGGCGATTCGTATATCGTCTTATGGTTCTTCTTAAAAGATATGGCAGGTATGGTCAATGACGACGGTAAGATTTACGTCTCCGAGACCGAGCCCCTTACGACGCAGCTCATTGCTAAGAGCCTGCACCGCCGCCAGCCTTTTATTGAAAATGGCTTGAAGGCATTAGAGCAGGTCGACCTCATTGAACGCGACGAAAAAGGGATGATCCGCATCCTTATCTGGGATGAACTGCAAAGCTTTCATCGCGATGAGAGGCGAAGGGAGCAGACCAATGAACGGGTTCGCCGCTATCGGGAGAGGCAGCGCTTGGCTCAAGAGGAAGAAACTCAACCAGAAGGCCTTCCGGAAGAAAGTCCCATCATCGAGGCTTCCGGCCAAAGTTCTAGTGAGCCTTGTCAAGAGAAAGCCCTGGCCCTGCCCATCGAACAGCTCGTCGAAGAAGCTGTCGTAGCCGAAAAGACGGGTGACATGCCGCTGAAAGCGCTTCCTGCTACGGATGAAGGGGAAGAGTCGGCTTACAGGCGAAGCTGTGACGACGCCGAAGGCCGTGAAGGGCTATGCCTCGGTCCAGACCTATCAGAACCTCTTTGGACCCATGCAGGGCGATTTTGCTCATCGATTGATTACCTTGGAAAACATGTGGGGTAGCGAACCCACTTGTACGGCCATCGAAATGGCTCACGAAAACAAGGTCAATAATATCAACTACATTGCCGCCATTTTGAAGAACAGCAACGGACGACCCATGCGCGGCAAACGAAAGGAAGATGAATTCCATGGCTATCCCAACTTTAATGAATACGTTGAAGGCGTGTTACGGGGCGAACCAGAATACAAACCCCATCTTCATCGAAACGCTGAAGGAAAATCTGGGCTCCGACATGTCGGTGACTCAGGCCAAGACCTTGGCTAATCGGCTTGTTGCTTCGCATAAATTTTCACCGTCCATTTCTGAAATCGTTGCCGAATGGCAACAGATGCGAAGGGAGATGAACCGCCGCGTCTACGAGGCGACGCCGGTCTCCACGACGATGAGTCCGGAAACGAAACGGCGCGTGACAGAGACCATGGATCGGATCCGGGAAAACAGGCCCAAAGAATATGGGGGCATGAGTCCTCATGTGATGGACTTTGCCCGCCAGTTCTTCCCTGATATTAGCGAAGCGACGGCCCGGCGCAACTGCCTCGATATCATGAACTGCATGAGTACCCGGGAGTCTGAAATTGCGGCCGGAAGTCCTTACCGGACCTATATGGAATTGAATGATAACGGCATGATTACCTTAGTCATCCGTAAAATTGCATAAAGAAAGGAGACACTATGAACCAACTCTTTCGTTTCTTACGAAACCTCGACAAGAGGAAACTCATCTTCATCCTGCAAAGGGCCAGCGCTCTCTTGCTTCCCATCAGGCCCTATGCCGAATGCGGGCGGACCGATACCTGTCCTTGTCCTTATAAAAAGAAAGCCATTCAGGGCATTGCCATCGGCGGCCAAACGGCCAGTGTAGAAATCGGAACGAGACGTGAGTTTTAAGAAAGGAGCATTATGAAAGTCTATGTGAACGCCGGCCACGACCGGTTGCTTGATTCGGGCGCCGTCAATCCGCGACTCGACCTCAGGGAGTGCGACGCAGCCTATGAATTGGCCTGCCTCGTCATGTCCTACCTCGAAGACAACGGCATTGCCGTACGCTTCGGACAGAACGACAATCTCTATGCCGTCTGTGACGAGGCCAATAGTGAAGATTGCGACCTCTTTATTTCCCTTCATTTTAACGCTTTCAATGGCAGGGCCAGCGGGACGGAAACATTGATTTCGGGCTCTACGGGAAGTTTGATGCTCGGGCACTGTATCCAGTCCAATTTGAAAGCCGTCTTGAACCTCCCGAACCGGGGCCTCAAAGAACGGCCGGGACTCTTCGTCCTGCGAAGCACCATGATGCCGGCCGTCCTCGTCGAAGTCTGCTTCCTTGACAACGACTGCGACTGGCGCCGCTACGAGGCCCATAAAGATGCCGCGGCCAGGGCCATTGCCACGGGCATTATGCAGTACCCGGCCCAGATGAAAGGCGCCGCCCTCTGGGGGGACGCCGCATAACCTTGTTTGACGTAACGGGTGCATACCCGATTCACACATAATTTTTAAAGAAAGGAGGCATGAACTATGGCAGAACGCAGTGCAGTGTCCAGCAAATTGAAGCTGGTCTTGTCCTATCCGGACGAATACGGCGAAACGCGGAGCAAATCGGTACTGATGCGCAACCTCGTCGTCGGAGCCGACGCAGCCAGTGTCATCACGGCTGTCGATGCAATCGGCACTTTGTACGAAAATCCCATCGTGACCGTCCGTGAAGTCGTCGAAAACGAGATCACGGGCTAAGGAAGGTCCTTCGGGTCTTCCGGCAATCTAAACAGAAAGGAGAGAAACCAATGGCTATTAAATCGGAAACGAAAACGCTGCGCCTGACCTTCGTCGACGGCATCAATAAGAACGTCAGCTATTCCATCGCTTCGCCGAAGGCAGACCTCGACAAAGCAACCGTTGATGCAGCAGCCAACGCCATCGTCGATGCGAAAATCTTTGCGACCGACGACGGCGGCAACCTGACGGCTTTGAAAGACAGCCAGATCGTAACACGTAAAGTCGAAACGCTCGAATAAGCGTTGTCGTAATACAGGGGGGATACCTTGGGCGGCACCTGCCGCTCAGGGTATTTTCCGTATCTGAATTTTTGATGAGAAATGTGAGGAAGTAGTGAGGGGTGTTTCTAATCTAAAAAATTTAAGTAAGGAGTTGATTGTATGACGGTCCAGTTGAGACACTGTGTCCGTGCGGCACAACGCGGAGATACCTTGGCAATGGAAGAAGTGATTCGGGAATTTGATCCCTTCCTCTGTAAGCTGGCTAAGGCATATCAGGAGGAATATCAAGATTATTATCAGACTTTTGGTGAAGCCCTTTCTACGGCGTATCAGGGGGCCCTTCAGTGCATTTTTAAGTATGATCTGAATCAACCGGAGCCTGTGACTAAAGTGATGGTAGCTTCGGTTTATAATCAATTTCGTCGCGAAACGTATCAGCATACATGCTATCATAAAAAAATTAAAAAAAATATCTTTGATAAGGATACCGTGACGGATTTACCCGAAAACGCACTGGCTTCTGAACGCTATTGCCCGGAACATAAATACTTGCAGACCGAAATAAGCCTGGAGCTGGATCAGACCTTAGAGATATTGCCGGAACTTCATCGAGAGATGATTGTGAAGCATGTCATTGACGGCGATTCCTACAGTCAGCTGGCAAAAGAACACTGCCTTAGCAAAGCCGGTGTCGGATACCAAGTAAAACAGGGGTTGTCAAAGTTGAGACGTCATATGACAGAGAAAGGACCGGCTGGTTAGGTTGATTAAAATAAAGATTGGGATATTGCAGAAAGCAGATGAGACTGGCCGATGGCTGATGAGCGGCTGTCTGGCTAGAATATGGGGAATATGGTATAATAAAATCATAGAAAAGCATAAAAAGCTTGTGTTTTGCCATAATCCGTGGTAAATTAATAAGGTTTAAAGAATTTAAATGAAGCGGATAGGAGGGGAGAAAATGGTACGTGCTATTGATGTTGCAAGATTTTTTATCAATATAACCAATACGATCCCCACAGATGATTTGATGACCAACATGCGAGTTAACAAGCTCCTGTACTTTGCTCAGGGAGAATGTTTGCGGCAGTTAGGTGAACCTCTGTTTTGTGATGAGATGGAAGCTTGGAATTATGGTCCCGTAGTTCCTTGTGTCTATCAGACCTATAAAATATTTGGGCGTGAACCGATAAAAGATGAGACCGAATATCAGGACAACTTATCTGATCAGGAAAAAGATGTCTTGTTTGATGTATTGCGTTACTATGGCCAATTTTCTACAAATACTCTCGTGTCTATGTCGCATCAAAAACAGTCTCCATGGGCTGTTGTGCATAAAGATGGCGTGATGCACACTAAAATATCGAAAGAAGCGATTAAGTCTTTCTTTGAAAGTAAGGATCCTATCCCTAAATTCACGCTTCCCTATCAAGAATCAGACTTTGTAGGATATAGAGATAAAGACGGGTATCTAGTTCTCCCCAAGGACTGGGACGATGAAGAATAGGTGGGAGGTATGGTGGGCCTACGTCAAGTTTGAGGATTCAAATGAAGTAAAGAAAAGGCCTGTCCTTGTTTTAGAGAATCGTGTAGCCTATATCCTGTCCTTAAAAATTACTTCTCATGAGCCAAGAAAAAAATTCGATGGTGAATATCAGCTTTTACAATGGGAAAAGGCCGGATTGACAAAACCTTCTGTCGTTCGAACGTCTAAAGTATTATGCTTGGAAGAAGATGATTTTGACACTAAGATTGGGAAGCTTACAGACACTGATATATATGCAATACAGATGTTGTTAAATTTTTATCATTGAGTTTTTTTGATGTGTCTTTTAGGGCATCGATGCAGAAGTGATTAGATAACCTGTTGTCTTTATAGGCAACAGGTTGTTTTTTGCATACATTAGCTGATAAAGTTGATTTTTGAGGATAAAAGAAGTATTGGGCAGGAGAGACTGACTGGTTTGATAAGGGGTCATATGATATAATAAATTATTATACGGTATTTTACAGGAGGTTTGCCTTATGTATGATTATCTGATTGTTGGCAGCGGGTTGTTTGGATCGGTCTTTGCCCGTGAGATGACGAATGCCGGGAAGTCTTGCCTTGTGTTGGAACGGCGCGACTATGTCGGCGGCAATGTGTACTGTGAGGAGAAGGAAGGCATCCACATTCATAAGTACGGCGCTCATATTTTCCATACGTCGAATAAGGTCGTGTGGGACTATGTCAATCAGTTCGTGGAATTCAATCATTATGTCAATTCGCCGGTGGCCAATTATAAGGGCGAATTGTACAACCTTCCTTTTAACATGAATACCTTTACCAAGATGTGGGGCGTCCGGACACCGAAAGAAGCAGCGGCCAAGATTGCCCAGCAGCGGGAAGAAGCAGGGATTACGGATCCTCAGAATCTCGAAGAACAGGCTATTTCCCTTATCGGAACGGATATCTATACGAAACTCATCAAAGGCTACACGGAAAAGCAGTGGGGACGGCCCTGCACGGAAATCCCGTCCTTCATCATCAAACGCCTGCCGGTTCGCTATACCTTTGACAATAACTATTTCAATGACCGCTATCAGGGGATTCCCATCGGCGGCTATAATGTCCTCATCAAAGGCTTATTGGAAGGCATTGAAGTCCGGACCGGCGTCGATTATAATGCGTCCCGCAGCGACTATGAAGGCATCGCCAAAAACATCGTCTATACGGGCCCCATTGACGAATACTTCGGTTATCAGTTGGGCCGTTTGGAATACCGCGGCCTTCGCTTTGAAACGGAACGGCTGGAAGAAGAAAACCATCAGGGCGTAGCCGTCATGAATTATACCGATGCGGAAACACCGTATACGCGTATTTTGGAACATAAGCACTTTGAATTCGGGACTCAGCCCGTAACTTATGTGACTAAGGAATATCCGGCCGACTGGGAACCGGGCCAGGAAGCGTACTATCCGATTAACGATGCGCCAAATCAGGCCCTCTATGCAAAGTATGCTGCCCTTGCCGAAAAAGAGCAGAACGTAATCTTTGGCGGTCGCTTGGCAGAGTATAAGTATTACGATATGGATGACACCGTTGAAAGTGCTTTGAAGATGGTTGATAAGGTCTTGGGACGGTAATTGGCGGTGTAGATTTTTATGAAGACGAAAGCGAGTTCTATGCAATCGATAGGACTCGCTTTTTACCGGACTTTTAGCCGATAGATTGATTATTTTATGAAAGGACGCAAGAAGTGGCTGAAGATATGAGGGAAGTGGCGAGACGACAGGGAAGGCAGCTGATTTCGATTTTAGTGCCTTGTTACAATGAGGAGGCGGTGCTGCGGGAGTTTTACCGGCGTACGAAGGCCGTCATTGACGGGATTCCGGCCTATGATTTCCAGTTTATGTTTGTCAATGACGGAAGTAAGGATGGGACGCTTTCGATTATGCACGAACTGCGGGAGAAGGATGACCGAGTGTCTTACGTCAATTTATCCCGTAATTTTGGCAAGGAAATCGCCATGACGGCGGGCATCGATTATTTGACCGGTGATGCGGCTATTATCATGGATGCTGATTTGCAGGATCCGCCGGAACTTATCCCTGAAATGATTCATTGGTGGGAGCAGGGCTATCAGGACGTCAGTGCCAAGCGGCGCAGCCGGGCCGGGGAAACGTTTTTCAAGAAATGGTCGTCTCATGCTTTTTATACGATCTTGCAGAAACTCTCGAATGCTCCTATGCAGCGCGACGTCGGTGATTTTCGCCTCCTCGACCGTCAGTGCCTGAACGCTCTGCGGATGATGCGTGAATCTCAGCGATACAATAAAGGCCTTTTTAGCTGGATCGGCTTTGAAAAGAAGGAAATCCTCTTTGACCGCGATGCCCGGGCTGCCGGCAAGACTAAGTGGAACTATTGGAAGCTCCTCAATTTGGCCATCGAAGGCATTACCAGCTTTACCACGGCGCCCTTGCGGGCTGCAACCTATATCGGTATTTTTCTGGCCTTTATTGCCATGATTTATATGTTGTTTATCATCGGTCGGACGATCCTTTTTGGCGAAGACGTGCCGGGCTATCCGTCCCTCATTTCAGCCATTCTCTTCATCGGTGGCGTCCAGCTCTCCTTCCTGGGAATTATCGGGGAATACCTGGGACGAGTCTTCAATGAAAGCAAATTCAGGCCTCTCTATTTGGTGCAAGACGTCAATGGCAATCGGGTCATGAATCAGGATAAGGTCAGGGAGGTCTGCAAATATGGAAAATAAGGGGATTTTTAAGTATCGTCGATGCCTGTTTTTTGGACTCATCTTTTTGAGTATCGTCATCTTCTTTACGACGGCTCATCCTTTAGTCCCTTATGACGGCGACGATTGGTCAAATCTGTCTTTGATGCGAAAAGCCGTCCCCATGACCGGGGCCTATAATCCGATTAAAATCCTTCCGGAAACCCTGTTTCCCTTGGCCGGACTCATTGCTGCCTACGTCGTCTATCCGCTCATCGGCGACTACATTTCGGCCATTGCCATGACGTCGGCATTGGTCATGGGAGGTCTTGTCTGCCTTTATATGTATCTCTTTTTTCGATTCGTTGAAAGCTGGCTTTCTCTGTCCGACTATGCAAATATGATGGTGACGGCCCTGTTTTTCCTCCTTCATTTTGCCCTTTTCTATGAAAAATTATCGCCCGTGATATACCTTTTTGGCAGCATCAATCTGACCTGCATCTATCACTATGTGATTCCGGCCCTGGTTAACCTTTGTGTCGTGCTGTACCTGGCCCGTTTTGATGTGGTTCATGAAGCCTTGAACCTAAGTGTGAGTCGACACAGGGTGCTGCTGTTCTGTATATACCTGGCGATTTTTTCCAACACTTTATCCAATATCATCTTGGCAGCCTATGTCGGTTCTGTGCTGGTATTTAAATTCTTTGCTCATTTTAAAGCGCAAGGCAATTATAAGGCCTTTGTAAAGAATAATGCTTTTTATATCGGCATCATTATAGTCTGGCTCCTTGCCCTCGTGTTTGAAGCTCAAGGCGGACGGGCTCATGATATCGGAAAGGGAATGACTCTTTCTGTGATTCATGAAACGGGAAAAATCTTTTGGTCCATGATTGCTCGATTGAGCAGCGAAGTTTTAGGCATAGGCGCTCTTTTTGTCGTTTGGGTCTTGTATCACTGCTATCGTAAAAAAGACGGGACTTACTATCCGATTATCGGGACGTATATTACTGCGTCGCTGTTATCTGGCGTCTATTTGCTGCTGCTCTGTGCTAAGGCGAGTCCCGGATACATCGGCCGCAGTGACGTCTTTATTTCCTTCATCATTTGGATGGTCTTATTGATTGTCTTGTCCTTGTCCTATGTGTTCAAACAATATGGGAAGAGTGTCTTTGTCGGGCCTCTGCTGGTATTGTTTTTCGTCGTTGAAGTCGGCCTTGGCGGGAAGGGATTTGTCCAAAGTACGATGGGCAGTGTACCACCGTCTATTTGCTATGAAATCGATTATAATTTGATTGAACAGATTCAGGCAGCGGATCGTGAAGGCAAGAACGAAATGGTCCTTCGCGTGCCCAAAGGAGATAACCGCGATAACTGGCCGCACCCGATGTATATGGGCGGGAATATCAGCCGGACCCTTTATAAACACGGTCTCATCTCACGGAATATCAAAATTAAGATTCAGCCCGATGCGGCCATGAATGAACAATATCATATTGCCGTTCCTAAGTAGGGATATGCGTCCGTCGCACCTCTATGGGAGCGCGTGGCTTGAAAGGGAAACACACATGGTGTTCCCGTCAATCTTATCCGCATACTCATGCGTTTGTAATGTGTGAAATTTCTTAAGACGCAAAAATCCCCTCCTTAGATCATCATAGGGAGAGGACTTCTATATATTTTTCTATAAAGACTACTGATAAAATTTTATTTTGGAGATGGGGAGGGCGGTGTAGAGATAGGGGGACACGGAGGTTGTGGCGAAGGAAGACTAAAGCCGTCTTGTCGTTCTTCAGGTTTGTTATCTTTACAGTAAAACATAGAAATACCTTCTTTCTGAAATTAAAGTAATGTTATTTATTGCGAGATGGAGACAAGATGAACGATCCTATTTTAATTATTACAGCGTTAGCACCAGGGATTATTGGTATAGCTGTTCAAAAACTGCTTCGTGGCGATGTTACAGAGGAACCGTTTCAGAAGGGGATTTTGAAATATTTTTTATATGCTGCAAGTTCATTACTTTTAACCGATATGATTGCAGCTGTAAAAGGTGTGAACGGGCCGGTTGGTAAAATTCTGTCAGGTGCTCAACTGTCCTATTTTGATTTTACGTTGCCCATGCTAAGTGCTTGTGTAATTGCTATTATTTGGCATGTTATCGGCAGTCGGTGTGCCATATGGGCTGCCAATCAAATTAACAAACTTGCAGGACGAAATCCGATATTCCTGGATCAATGTATGCTGGAAACGATGTTGTCTGATAATCAGCCGCATTTTCTTGAAATTCAATTTTCGGATGGTAGAATTGAAAAAGGGTTTGTATCTAAAGCCATTATTCATGAAAAGACTATTATGCTGAAACCAGATCCTGACTGGACAAATGATACAGGTTATGAACGTCATATTACTAGAAAAATGATTAATCTAGAACTGGGACTCGTCATAACAGAATATGAATATAGGTTTAAATGCGAGAATGCCGATATCCAGATAAATGAATTTAAAGAAAAATAGTTATTTTGGTTTATATGCGGGATTGCAGGTGTATAGGCCGTCAATATGTTCATATAAATCAGGCTTTATATGGTTATATAGAGGATCTAAAATAAAATCGATTCCCTCTCTTCGGGCTAATTTTGCAGCGGGAATAAAGTCACTGTCTCCAGAAATTAGAATTATTCGTTCCACCTGTTTCTTATAAGCTAAGGATGCGATATCGATTCCGATTTTTATATCGACACCCTTTTGATCCACGTTGATGTTAAAATCTTTTTCGGTTAACGCATTAATTGATTTATTTTGGGCAAGTAATTTTTTTAGTACTTGGGGGCGTATATTAAAATGGGCCTGCTCATCCGATAATTTCCCTAGGCGAAGAGCGACTTTGCGTTTTTGACGCAATTCTTCAAAAAAATCCGTCGTCCAAGTAAATAAATCTGTTTTCCCAAAATCAATGGTTTTCTTTAATAATGGATGGTAGACTTTTTTATCCATAGGAGGGCAGTCGTAATAAAAGATTCTATACAATTCAGTTCGCTCAAGTGGAATACGCTTAAGGTGTCGATGACAATAGGCAATCAATTCATTGGCACGTTCTTGCGCAGTCTTTTCTCCTAAGCAGCTTTGAGCTCTGCGACGATAGAAACCCCCATCTATCATGATGGCAACTTTCATAAAAGATACCTCCCAAATAAAAAATCCTTGGATTCGGCACATTCCCTATAACTGGACGGCTTACTACCAAGGATACTATTAACTATTTGGTAGCTTTATTATATGTCCTTGAACCGTAAATGTCAAGCAATAGGAAGTGCAAATTTAATTAGTGAAATTAATTATGCAAGGTTATATTGATTTTAATATCGACGATATAATTTTAAACCCGCATTTCTATATTTGACGTGTCAAATATAGGTAATGGAAACGATCGTATATACCATATATAGTATATATAAGAACTTATGTTTTGTCAAACAATCTGTAGTGTCTTGATTGTTGAATGGTATATATTTTTTTACGAATCATCTTTTAGGTCAAGACTGATATAGTGGTTGGACAATGCCTAGGGGATTCGTTGCTTTTTTGAAGGAAAGGTGTTTCGCAGTGGCGGCGTCGGAAAGTATTTCAATATACGACAAAGAACTTCAAAATATGGTATAATATGAATAGATTTATGAATTTTATACTATTCTGCCCCGATGGGATGGAACTGCGGCCGTTTAGGATTTTTGAAAGCGAATTTCAGCGAAAAAACAGAAAACAGCCGAAAAATAAAATCCGCCCCGTAAATAGCCTTTTCGATGGTGTAGTTAAGCCATTTGTATGGGGTGCTGTTAATTACCTTAAACCCCGAAAGGGGACGAAAACGTCGCACTGATAATCATGCCGTCCGTAATTGGTACCATTTAGAACCACAATCCCTGCAAGGGGACGGAAACTAATATTTCACTGTGTAGGACCTAGGCTGTACCGTGGAAGGCGTTAAGAACCTCAATCCCCGTAAGGGGACGGAAACCTATCGTAGTATCCGGCTGTTCCGCCGGCAACTGCCAAGAGTTAAGAAACATAATCCCCCTAAGGAGACGGAAACCCTTTCCCATAGACAAAATCTTCAATCTCCGTCTTGCCGTAGTTTAGAACCTGAATCCTCGCAAGGGGACGGAAACTCGTCCGTGACATTGCAAACAGGGCAAAGGTGCAGCCGTTTAGAACCATAATCCCCGGACCTACTTGGACTCCTTTCTTGGTAAGAAAGGAGGTAATCAATAGGGGACGGAACGTTGTAAGGTGTAAATCTGAAGTGTGTATGAGAAAAGCCAGTACAGGGCATCTGTTGGGATGTCGGGTACTGGCTTTTTGTGTGCCGGGCTATTCTGTTGAGTTGTGCGAGTCGTGTTGTCTGACAAGAGAAATGTGTTTTATACCTTTATCGGTACGAAATGAGTTAGGAAAGCGTTGGTGCAAAGGGTCCTATGGACGGCAGACTTTGCAGGGAACGTAGCCGGAGGAGACGGCTTCTCCCCGACTGTTGAAGTAGGTACGATTGGATTCGTTCATCTTCTGCTCCCAGCGGCAGCCCTGATTGTGGAATTTCATACTTTGCACGTTTCCAACATAGGCTGCAGAAGCGATGGCGGCCGTGGCTGTCCATAGGATCGTCGTTAAGGCAATGGCTATTTTCTTTTTCATGACAGGGCTCTCCGTTTCTGAGTAATCTTTAATATAATTATAGCGAATATAGTTAATTATGAAAAGTAAATTAGAGATATTCATAAAAAATACGATGTTATTATCTAATGAGGAGGCGGATGTAGAGATGGAAGTGAAGAGAATTGGTGACGATTAGAGTTTTAAGTAAAATGATGCTATAATGAAATAAAGAAGTGCTGGAAAAGAACTTTTGTTGTCGTGCCTTACATGGGGCACGTGGATTGAAACGACGATATTAATCAGATGATGGGTACGTATTACGTCGCGCCTCTCTTGGGGCGCGTGGGGTGAATTGGTGCCGAGGGAGGGACTGGAACCCTCAAAGTGTATCGTAATCTGTGAGTGCGTTGATTGGGATATTGTATAGTTTGTTCCTTCCGTTAAGAGCCATAATCCCCGCAAGGGGACGGAAATCGGAGAAACTATTTGCTTGGTACTTCCTCAACAATGACACTGGCAAAAAATCACTTCAGCAAGGCAGCCACATCCCGGTATTAGGTCGTGTTGTGGCTGGAATTCCTATCGAAGCGGTTCAAGAATTCTAGATTACGAGGAAATAACGCCTGAATTAGCTGCCACAGGAGAATTCTTTGCCTTAAAAATCCGTGGCCAGTCGATGGAACCGCGCTCATCGCCACTAACACCAGTGTATATGAGCCCCACTTTTATTCAAATAGAGAGATTCAGTTACTCTCAGTACAAATCATCGGGAAAGTAATTGAACTTCGAGGAAAATTATAATTTATAAGACGGTGATTTTGTGAACGGAAATAGATTAAAAATCCTACGTGAAGAAAAGGAACTGACTCAAAAAAAATTAGCTGACATGCTTGATTTGACTCCTAAGGCTATCTCGTTTTATGAGCTAGGCGCCCGAGAACCATCTGGCAAAGTGTTGATAAACATGGCAAAAATTCTAGGCACAACAACAGATTACCTGCTAGGTTATTCAGATTCAAAGACGACTAAAAAGTTTTGCAATACGTTTTCTACGCAGTTAAAAACATACCGAAAACGCAACAATTACACGCAAAGATACCTGGCTGATGCACTAGGAATAACGCAGCAAGCTGTTGCTAAATGGGAAACAAATAAGGCATCCCCAGATCCTGAAATGTTAAAGAAGATAAGCAAATTATTCAACGTTACAATCGACAATTTACTAGGCGGCCATTCAGATATCAAAAAGGAGAAAATGCACAAGGACTTAAACAAATTTCTAGAACAGTCAGAAATAATATTTGACGGTGATACATATAATCTTGAAGATACTGAACGGCAAGTGGTCCTGAAATCATTGGAAGTGGCCTTCTACGCCGTGACCCAAAAGCGAAAAAAAGATGCTCACCACGAGGAATAGAGATGATAATATGACATCAGGTCAGAGAATTGCTAAATTGAGAAAAGAAAGAGACTTGCAACAAAAAGAGGTTGCCGAGGCAATAGATATAAATCGTATCGTATTGAATCGAATTGAACTTGGAAAACGTCCGCTACGTGATGATGAAGTAGTGGCTCTCGCTGATTTCTTTCATGTCACAACAGACTACTTACTAAAAGGTAGCCTTCCTGATACAGATAATCAAAAAGAGAATACCACCGTATCCAAAATAAAACTTGGTGACAAGTTAAAAAAACTTCGAGAGAAAAAAGGGCTAATGCAACGAGATGTGTGTCTAGCATTAAAAATAGAACAAAGCACACTTGCAAATTATGAAAATAATCGGCGAATCCCCTCCCTAGACGTGTTGATTGCTCTTGCTGATTATTATGGTACCTCCTTAGACTACCTTGCCGGTCGGACTGATGAAAGCACCATTCCCTTCTCTCTCTTATTCAAACAGCTTAGAGAACAGCATGGACTTACTCAATATCAATTGGGGCAGAAATTAAATATTTCTCCTAGTGCTATTGGGATGTATGAGCAAGGCCGTAGATTACCCGATATTCCAATACTAATAAAAATTGCATCTTATTTTGGCACTTCACTTGATTATCTATTAAATAATTCAGTTACTAAAAATAATCTACCTGTTAACAGTCCCAAAGACCTTAATAAATTTTTACAGCAGACAGAAATTATCTTTAATGGTAATATTTATCACTTAATGACAGAGGATCGTGATATCGTGATTAAGGCGTTAGATGTCGCTTTTTATAGAATTCCCACAACTAAAAAAAATAACGACACCTTTAAGAAGTAAAGGCATCGCTATAGGGTAATTTAGCTTTATTCTAACTTTATTATTTATATAAAGGAAGCGTTATTATGTACAATGTTTTTGATCGTGTCTCGTAAGGGGGATGTATATTGAAACCAGTACAGGAATGAAGATGTAACTGCAGAACAGGTCGTGCCTCGTAAGGGGCATGTGGATTGAAGAGCAATTATGGATTGTGGATTTTCTGAGTTGCATTGTGAGGACGCTTGGGTTGACAATTTGGATATGACGGCTCTAAAAAACTTGCCTTTTCATCGGGCGAGTTTTTTCACATCAGACAGAATGGGAATGACTCGGTGCTCGGGAGGAAAGAATGTTGTATAAGTCAGACATCCTATTATAGACAGGAACATATTCTGTCATGGTGGTTCTGTATAATAGAGTTTATAACAGCCATGGAATTCGTGAGAAATTCGCCAATTGGGAGGATCGGATTATGACGGTATCGAGATTTCGTTTTTTGGAGCATGATTTCCCCCGTTTATATGATTGCTGCGTCTGGGCCGAGCAGGCTTCCGAGGCTAAGGAGGCCATGGAGGAGATGCGCCGGGCCATGAGATGGATGATTCATGATTTAGGGGCTGCTTATCTGAAGTTGTTTCAGGGCATCAATGAATTAGAAGAAAATCACTTCGTGGATCAAGGCTTAAGCCGCCATTTCCATGAGGTTCGCCGTATGATCGAGCCCTATGGCCGGGAGGATGGGGATGTGCCGTCGTGCTTGGCCCGGTTGTTGATCCTGACGGTAGCTTATGGGCTGTATAAGGGAAAGTCCTATCGGCCGGAAGACTTTTTGCCCGACGATGTTCCCGCTGTGAGCCGCTATTTGGCACAGACCGAAAGGCCGTCCGAAGCCGACCGGGAAGCGTTGCGGCAGGTGCCGTCCCTGTCTCGCCGGTTTTTTGAAACGCCGAGGGCATTCCGCCAGCGGATAAAGGCCATGGAGCCCGTGTATATTGGCTGCGCTATTCTTAATCCCCCTCTGGACGGCGACGGGTATACGGACAACTGTTTTTTGCGGTACCATATCGATCATAATCCCGATATCCAATTTTCGCCTGTCGAAGCTTTTTATGTGACCGGCGTGAGTGATGATACGGTCATCGACGGGGATTTGGTGGCAAAGTTGATGATTTATGACGATGAGGTTTGTTGTGATTACAGCCGGGTGTATCTGAAGCATGGCGACAAGTTGATTGCCGTTCAGCCTCTCTGTTGGGAGCCCTTTCCTTATGAAACGGAGGAAGCCTATGATGAAAGGATCAGCCGCATGCCCTTACTGCCCTTTGGCTGCGCTAAGGCTATCATGGATGACTATGATGCCGAGACGGAGAGGCTGCCTTTTTATATTTGGGCTTTTTGCGATTATGCAAGACCGATTTTTGAAAATTTATTGTTGGCCGATACCCGGGTTCATATTCCCTGTAATCGCAAGATGGCAAAAGAGATTTCTTCTTCGCAGGAGCCGTTCACCCTTTTTTTGAGGCTCCATACGGTCGACGATGCTGCTGAAATTGCGTTGTGGCGAGACGATGTCGGTGAGGTCTTCTGCGGCCGGTATGAGACTCCGCAGGACTGGATGTATGCTAAATGGTACGCTTATTTCTATCGGGAGGCCGTTGACCTGGGAAGTCCCGGCGCACAATTCACTTTGGGACAAATGTGCGGCAGCGATTACGAGCAGGCCTTTTCTTGGTTCCAAAAGTCAGCCGACCAAGGCCATGACAGTGCGCAGAATCAGTTAGGGCTCTGCTATTATGAAGGGAAGGGCGTCGAGCAGGATTACCGGAAAGCTGCAGCCTGGTACCAAAAAGCAGCCGACCAAGGTTATGATGTGGCCCAATATCATTTAGGGAACTGTTATTATCACGGAGAAGGCGTCGAACAAGACTATGGAAAAGCCGTCGCCTGGTATCGAAAAGCGGTGGAACGTGAATTCCTCAACCCTTGGGCAGCCTGTCAGTTGGGCAACTGTTATCGTTACGGTACCGGCGTCGAACAAGATCGTGAACAAGCCATAAAATGGTATAAAAAAGCGGCCATGGATTACGAGTTCGATGAAGAACTGCAGGAACTCGTGCGGCAGGCCTTAGCCGAGATAAAGACTTCTGAGGTGAAAGGAACATAAGATTTCCGATGGCTGCGGTGGGCCGGCGGCCAAACTGTCCGGGAATGCGAAAGAAAAAGTGAAGGCGCCTTTGATGATGCGTATTCGGCAAGTTTCGAATGGCAGACTATGCGCTGATATCTAGGATTGATTACGGCGGGTATGATATACTGATATATAAGAGATTGTGCGGTTGAAAATTTGTTATGATAAAATAAATATTTTGCATTATATGGGGAGATGTAAGGGCTTCTGACGGTTAATTGGAGGAATCTGGTTTTATTTATTGCTATGGAGAAGGTGTCAGCATAGGAGGGTGAAGTAGATGAAGAAGATAACGATGCGTCGGATGATCGGTTTTGGGTTTGGATTTATGCTTCCTAAGATCGTAAAAACTGTGGTAAAAATCGGTGTGATTTTGGGGATCGGGTATTTAAGTACCCGAGGTTATCAGCAGGTAAAAAAGAACGCTTGAGAGGGAGGTTTTTGAAAGGGGCGTCGTACTCGGGGTTATACCGGGGAAAAACGTAAACAGAAAAGGTCAAGGAGTCGTTCCGGACTATCTTTTTGGCGTCATAGAGGGGGCTAAGTCAGGATTCTTTGTATTTGCAGAAGGAGCTGCTGAGTATGGTTGATTATTATAAGCTTTTAGGCGTTGCCCCCGATGCGTCTCGGGAAGAGATCACCCAGGCCTATCTTACGTTGGCCAAAAAGTATCATCCCGATACGACCACCCTTCCTCGGGCTAAAGCAGAAAAAAAGATGGCCTTGCTGCAAAAGGCCCATGGGGTACTGGCCAATCCCTACGAACGTGAGCAGTACGACTTCCTGTTGTCGGTAGAGGACCCCTTTGAAAGTGAAGCGTTTCTTGACATGGCTGAGAGGGACTATATCCCGTATTGCGCGAATCGATTAATGCAGCATGCTGCATGGCTGTTAAAAGTATTCGCCGATAATTTTCACTTTGAAGCGGGATATGAAGAGAGCAATCAGAGTTCATTAGAAGGCTTTTTTGGCATGTTCCTTCGAGAAGAGGATGAGTTTATCGATTTTTTAGAAAAATCTCCTTATAAAAGCGCGAAAGATTTGAAGCCTGCTTTTTGGGTCTACTATCAGTTTGGCATTGCCTATACGTATACCCACGATAAGCAGCAGGCGATTCCTTTTTTAGAAAGGGCCTTGACTTTCGTCCCTGATGACGATGCAGATCGTGCGAAAGTCCAAAAATTATTGACTCGCGTGAAAGACCCGAATTTTAAGGGCTTGCCCGATGAACCAAAACGAAAGCCTTGGCTTCCCCGCGTGATTGCTTTTGTTATCATCGGCTTGATCATCGCCTCTTGTGCGTCAAAATGATATGATAACATTAGGGATTCCTAAGTGGGTGCCGTTTGTCAATCATTTCGGGTATTGCCTTTCCTAAGTAAAGAATAGAGAGCGTAAAAACACAGACTTGCCTTGGAATGAGGTGAGTCTGTATTTTCGTTTTGTCAAATGTTGAGATGCTATCATTTTCAGGGAGAGCTTTAAAGAAAATGCATGTCGTATTGGCAGAATCGAAAGCATCCCATTATTCGACAAAGAACTTCTGAAATATGGTATAATATGAATATATATGGATTTTATACCCTTATCAAATTCGCTCCGCAAATGGCCTTTTCGATGGCGTAACAAAGCCATTTGTAAGAGGTGCCGTTTAGAATCCCAATCCCCGCAAGGGGACGGAAACTAATGGACGCCTGTCGTAGTTGTGATTAATGCTGCGTTAAGAACCACAATCCCCGGACCTATTTGGACTCCTTTCTTGGTAAGAAAGGAGGTAATCAATAGGGGGACGGAAACCTAGTTCGTCTTCAAGTCTCCATAACTCCAGTTCGTTAAGAACCTCTAACCCCGAAAGAGGCCGGAAACAACATTTAGTCATTGTCATTTCCTCCTTTGTTTTTGATGTTAAGAACCTAAATCCCCGTAAGGGGACGGAAACTGATAGAATCCCGCCGTTCGTCCTGGGTCGTAGTCGTGTTAAGAACCTCAATTCCCGAATCTACTTGAACTCCTTTCTTGGTAAGAAAGGAGGTAATCAATAGGGGGCCGGAAATGAATGTTGTATGAGAAAAGCCAGTACTGGGCATCTGTTGTGATGTCTGGTACTGGCTTTTTGTGTGCTGGGCTATTCTGTTGAGTCTTGCTGTCTGATAAGAGAAATGTGGTTTATACCTTTATCGGTACGAGATGAGTTAGGGAGCTGTTGTGCAGGGCCTATGGATAGCATAATAAGAAAAGGTGTGTCTAGATGTAGAATAAAGTATGTACAAAGGTATGATAAAG
>NZ_LUGJ01000059.1:0-2961 GCF_001682955.1 Megasphaera sp. DISK 18 | reverse complement strand
TCTACATTTTATCATGAGAGGTTCTTTTTTTTACTATAAGAAGATTTACTTACCCCCAGTGTAACTGGGGGTTTTATCATGCCTATTCGGCGCCAATAAAAAATTACCCGTTGAAGGTTTTCAAACCTTCAACGGGTAATGAGATTAAAGATTTCTATTTTTTTCTGCCGAAGCACTGACAGCCTTCATGACCGCAGCCCGAAAACCGTTTTCTTCCAAGGTCTGTACGGCTTCAATGGTCGTACCGCCTGGAGAACAGACGGCATCTTTCAAGGCTCCGGGATGGGTTCCCGTTTCTAAGACCATCTTCGCCGCCCCTAAGACAGTCTGAGCCGCAAAGGTATAGGCCATCTGCCGCGGCATCCCTTCGCGGACGGCACCGTCAGCCAAGGCTTCGATAAACAAGTAGACATAGGCCGGACCGCTGCCGCTGAGACCGCAGACGGCGTCGATCAATTTTTCATCGACGACTTCCGCCTTGCCAAAGCTGGAAAAAATATCGACGGCATCAGCCGTTTCTTCTGCCGTCACCATGTCGTTCGACGAAATCGAGGCCATGCCTTCCCCGACCATGGCAGGTGTATTGGGCATGACGCGAACGATTTTAGTCTTCTCTCCGGCATAGCCGGCAAGGCTTTCCAGAGAGAGGCCGGCGGCAATAGAAATGAGAACCGTGTCCGCTGCCAGTCCGTCACGAACAGCATAAATCGCCTTCTCCATCATATTCGGCTTGACGGCCATAATAAGCGCATGGGAGAGCTTTGCTAATTTCAGCGGTGAATCGACGACGACAGCTCCCGTTTCTTTCGCTAAGGCATCCGCTTTTTCCCGATGGATATTGTACAGATAGATATGATCTGCAGCCATAGCCTTCGAAGCTACCAGGCCTTTGACGATAGCCTGTCCCATATTGCCGGTTCCGCAGACACCGATAGTTTTAAACATAAGCCAAATCCTTTCCTCAGCCGTTACTGCTGAACGCCGACGGCATCAAAGGTCGCTTTAATCTTCGCAGCCAGCCCTTGAATTTTTTTCTTGGAAACGGAGCAGACCGCCAAACGGATACCTTTTTCCAAAGGAACGAGGAAGATATTTTCCTTTTCCAATTCGTCACAGACTTTCTGAGCCCCGATTAAGGGGATGGTAATGAAGAATCCGGAAATATAGCGCAGATATTTTAAACCGCATTCATCGGCTTCCTTCATGAACAAATCGGCTCGTTCCTGAATGAGATGGAAATACTTGGCCCGTTCAGCATCGAGTTCAGCAACTTTAGCCGGATCCTTGCAGATATTAGCCATGACCTTCATGGCAGCGCTGTTGGAGTTAGACCACGTCGCACGGCTGGTATACTGGTTGATGGCAACAAATTCATCGGCAATATCTTTATTCTGGGTAATACCAATCATAGCTCCCATTCGCTGTCCATACATGGTAAATCCCTTGCTGCAGGTATAGGCCACGATGATGAAGACATTGTCCGGCATGTTACCGAATTTTTTGAAGAACTTGCGACATTCATGTTTTTCACCGCTGTAGTCGAGATAAGCTACATCAGAGACGAAGATAATATTTTTATCCTGGCCTTTGACAACATCTTTCAAGAAGGACAGGACCTGATCCCAATCAGAGTCGGACAGACCAAAACCAGTCGGGTTATTGGCCGGAGAATTCATGATGATAACCGTGTTGTACTGTTTGGCAACCATAGCACTGACATGTTCTTTGAAGCTTTGGAAATTAAATTTCCCATCGTCCGTCAGTAAGTTGAATTCCCGCAGGTTACGCCCGTTATCGTGGCACATGGAACCGTAAGCACCCCAATGCCAGTCACTGGTCAGGATGTCATCACCCCATTCGGAGTAGTTGTGAATGACGTGATGGAGAACGCCGGAACCACCGGACGTAGCACAGGCACGAATGTAGCCGTCCGGACGAGATTCACCAAAGCACTGGTCAATGGCAGCTTCCAGATAATCGGGATAGCCCTGAATCGGTGCATAAGCGACGATTTCTTTCGGAGTCAAGGCCTTATAAGCTTTTTGCACAACATCGAGCATAACCAAATTGCCGTCTTCATCAAGCAAAGAACCGACGGTCCCGTTAATGACCTTATCAGCCCCTAATTTTTCTGTCAAAGCAACGGCTCGATTGTTGGCGCCAAAAATTTTATCTTCAGCACTCTTCCCCTTTGCCTGCGGTGCTGCAACACTTTTTACCATATGAATCAACTCCCCTTTCTTAGTTACATACACATTTATACCACATTCAAAGTAGAATGACAACAAACAGTCTCCATATATCTGCGATGTATTCAAAATACAAAGGATATATACGACTTATTTCTTATCCTTTTCTGTATCAGCATAAATGGCTTAAAATAATTGCATAAGTGCCTGAAAAAATCATTTTCTGACCAAATTATCAGTTACTATAATTATATGTATTATAGTGAATAGCTATTATTCAAAGAATGAAAAAGTGAGTGTGAAATCGGGATACGGGATTGGCGCCGAATCATTCGGACTGCTAATCGGCAAGGATTGCTATGGGATGAAAGATTACAGTCAGTGGTCCGTAAAGATTTTAAAGGTAACAGGCAAGCACAAGGTGCTGATAACAGCAGTATTGAAAAAATCCGATATGTCTGGAATTCCCTGACAGTAAAACGGAACCGTATGGTACTGACTGCAGCAATCTGATTCTCTTTGACACCCATCCTTGCAAGAGGCCATATGGGCCGGTAACGGCAGTCTCGTCGTCTTTGGCATCCGTCGTCTGCCACATCTACCTCTTACGGCAGACTAGTCGCTTCGCATCCGTCTTAAAGGCCGGTACATCATTTCGACAGCGGCAGTCCGGTCGTCTTCGACCTCGGTTGTAATTTTTATTTCATGATTCATATAACAAAAGAAGCACTAGCATTTGCTAGTGCTTCTTGGCTGAATCAGCGGCTTCCTA
>NZ_LUGJ01000058.1:0-508 GCF_001682955.1 Megasphaera sp. DISK 18 | reverse complement strand
AGTTTTCCTTCTTTAACGTAGGTATCCTTCAGGCTGTCAATCGTAACTTTGCTGCCATCCTGCATGGTCAAGGTAATGGTACCGGAACCATCAGCACCATAGGTTACAGCACTGGATTCAATCGTGCTGCCTTTGAGCTGACCGAGGTTAACGATATCCGTGTCTACCGTACCGACTGCGACGTTGGTGATCTTATTACCTCCATTGTCGAGGCCGGTATTAGATAACTTAACCTGCGAGACCGTCGGATTTTCTACGGCATCGATCGTCGTACCGTCAGCCTTGGTGTAGACGTTGTTGGTTGCATCATAGGTAGCGTCGGTCAAATCCGAATACCACTTACCGTCCTGGCCTTGAACTAGAGTATTACCGTTAGCATCCTTCGCACCTTGGGAAAAGGTAACACTGCCGTCACCCATAGAAATGGCTTTTGCTAATTTCACTTTAAGGGCGTCACCGTCTTTTATAACGCCGATGTTATCGGCTGCCGTAAATTCAGTAGCACCGC
>NZ_LUGJ01000057.1:0-3306 GCF_001682955.1 Megasphaera sp. DISK 18 | reverse complement strand
TCCTTAAGAAACTAAAAAAATAAATGGACGAGAGCGAGGAAAACTCACTCACGTCCATTCGCGGTGGATGATTTAGTTGGCACCCCAACATTTGACAAAGAGCCTAAAAAGAAGCACTGTTCCGAGGAACAGTGCTTTTTATATGCAAAAACTTATTCGTTCAGCCAGCGGCGCACATCGTCTTCGGCATCCTGAACGGTCGAACCTAAAATAGCCAGGTGCGACCCCAGCACGGCCTTGGGGCAAAGTTCATGGATGTCTTCCAGACTGCGGCCGATACCGCTCCCTTCATGGGTGCAGAAAGGATAGATGGTTTTGCCGGAAAAATCGTGATTTTCTAAGAAGGTCCACAGGGCCATAGGCATGGTTCCGCACCAATTGGGATAGCCGAGAAAGATGAGATCGTAACCGCTGATATCGTCAAGATCCTTTGATAAGGCCGGCCGAAGCCTCTTTTCCCATTCATGGCGGGCCAGGGAGACCGTTTCTTTATACTCATGAGGATAGACGGCTGCTGCCCGGATATGAAAGAGGTCCCCGCCGGTCATGCGGCCGATCATCTTAGCCGCCTGCTCCGTATTACCAACCTTAAGATTGACAATCTTACCGCTGACATAATTCATACCGGCATGTGAAAAATAAGCAATGAGACATTTTTTCCCCTTATAATCCATAGACAGGTCACTCCTCCCGGCTCGATGGGCCTAAAAATACTGATTATAATTTCATTATACGGCAAAACGATAAGCTGTTCAATCACTATCATAAATGGAAGCCATTTCATTTTCTCATGCCTGCCGCCCTCCCCTTACCTTTCCAATGTCCATATAATGTAGTAAAATAAAGGAGCTAACAGATTTTTACTATCAACGAACATAAGGAGGTCCATTTATGGCTCACGTAAATGAAAACTACTTGAAACTCCCCGGAAATTACCTCTTTGCGACGATTGCAAAGAAAGTAGAAGCTTACTCCAAAGCACATCCGGAAGCGAATATCATCCGTCTCGGCATCGGCGACGTCACCCGTCCCCTGGCATCGGCCATCATCGACGCCATGCATAAAGCCGTCGACGAAATGGGCAAAGCCGAAACCTTCCGCGGCTACGGTCCGGAACAGGGCTATGACTTCCTCCGCCAAGCCATCATCGACGGTGACTATAAAACACGGGGCATCGACCTCGATCTTGACGAAGTCTTCGTCGGTGACGGTGCGAAAACGGATGTTGCCTGCATCCAGGAAATCTTCGGCAGTGACCTCAAATTCGCCGTAGCCGATCCGGTCTACCCGGTCTACCTCGACTCCAACGTCATGTGCGGCCATACGGGCGAATGGAATGCCGAAAAGGGCATCTATGACGGCGTCGTCTACCTTCCCTGCACGCCGGAAAACGGTTTCAAAGCCGTACCGCCGACGGAAAAAGTCGACATCGTCTACCTCTGCAACCCTTCCAACCCGACAGGCACGGCCATGAGCAAAGAAGAACTGGCAAACTGGGTCGCAGCGGCAAAGAAAAATAACTTCATCATCATCTATGACTCGGCCTATGAAACGTACATCACTGAACCGGACGTTCCTCACAGCATCTTTGAAGTCGAAGGGGCCAAAGAAGTCGCCATCGAACTGCGCTCCTACTCCAAATGTGCCGGCTTCACGGGCACCCGCTGCTCCTACGTCGTCGTTCCCCACGCCTGCACGGCTTATAAAAAAGACGGCACGGCCGTCGAACTCAATCCCTTGTGGAACCGTCGTCAGTGCACCTTCTTCAACGGCACACCGTACATCGTCCAGCGCGCTGCCGAAGCTTACTACAGCCCGGAAGGCCAGAAACAGTGCCTGGCTGACGTCAAGTACTACATGGAAAATGCCCACATCATCCGCGACGGCCTGACCAAAGCCGGTTTCACCGTCTACGGCGCTACCAACTCGCCGTACGCCTGGGTACAGACACCGAACGGCATGAAGAGCTGGGACTTCTTTGATCTCCTCCTCGAAAAAGCCCACGTCGTAACGACACCGGGTTCGGGCTTTGGCCCCCACGGCGAAGGCTACCTCCGCCTGACGGCCTTCGGCACCAAAGAAAATACGATTGAAGCCGTCAACCGCATCGCTAATTTAAATTTATTCAAATAAAGGTGGTTTAACCATTGAGTACAAATTTGGAAGTAGGCATCGTCGGCTTGCCGAATGTCGGTAAGAGCACCCTTTTCAATGCCATTACCAAAGCCGGCGCAGAAGCGGCAAACTATCCCTTCTGCACGATTGAACCGAACGTCGGTATCGTAGAAGTACCGGATCCGCGCATCCAGGTCCTGACCGACATGTATAACCCGAAGAAAACGATTCCCGCCGTCATGCGTTTCGTCGATATCGCAGGCCTTGTCGCCGGCGCCTCCAAGGGCGAAGGTCTGGGCAACAAATTCCTCAGCCATATCCGTGAAACCGACGCCATCGCCGAAGTCGTCCGCTGCTTTGAAGATTCAAACATCACCCACGTCGACGGCTCCATCGACCCCATTCGCGATATCGAAACGATCAATACCGAGCTCTGCCTGGCAGACTTGGAAACGGTGCAGAAACGGGCCGACCGCATCGCCAAAGTCGCCCAGTGCGGCGATAAAGAAGCCAAGGCCGAATACGACGTCCTGAAAAAAGTTCTCGCCTGCCTTGAAAACGGCGAACCGGCCCGCAAAGCAGGCCTTACCAAGGACGACTTGCCTCAGGTTAAAGACCTCAATCTCCTGACCTTGAAGCCCATCATCTACATTGCCAACGTCGCTGAAGATGAAGCCGGCAATCCCGACGCCAACCCCAATGTCAAGCGCGTCGAAGAATACGCCGCCCAAGAAGGGGCTCAGGTCGTCGCCGTTTCAGCTAAAATCGAAGCCGAAATCGCCGAACTTCCGGCCGACGAAGCCGCCGTCTTCTTAGAAGAACTGGGACTCCCCGAATCGGGTCTCGATAAGCTCATCAAAGCCAGCTATGCCCTCTTAGGCCTGATCAACTTCTTTACGGCCGGTGCCGACGAAGTCCGGGCCTGGACCATCGTCAACGGCACGAAAGCCCAGAAAGCTGCCGGCAAGATCCACACCGACATCGAACGGGGCTTCATCCGCGCTGAAATCGTTTCCTACGACGACCTCATCGCCTGCGGCAGCGAACAAGGTGCCAAAGAAAAGGGCCTCGTCCGCCTGGAAGGAAAGGATTACATCATGAAAGACGGCGATGTAACCTACTTCCGCTTCAACGTCTGATCAACTGGTAATATCTTACAACCTCTGAAATACGAATCAAAACCACCAGTTT
>NZ_LUGJ01000056.1:0-62478 GCF_001682955.1 Megasphaera sp. DISK 18 | reverse complement strand
GTTTCCGGTGGCAGTTTTTTATGCTGCCAGCCAATAGCTGGCATGTTTTTCCATCGGAGTCAAGACTCCCAGATTTCTCTGTAATCGTTTGGTATTGTAGTATTCAATACTTTTTTTTTCGCATTAAAAATACTCCCCTTCAAGCAGCATGAGATTTTATTATTTCTCATGTCTACCTAAAGGGGAGCATATCACTTGGCGATGCAGCTGGAGAGTTTTTCGTAAATAGGACCGGGATACCGGTCTTAGGAATGACGATGATAGAGGATGAGGCCGCCTTTTTTGCGGTGACCCGTATTCCACAGCCCGTTGAAGTCGAGCCAGCGCCAGGAGCCGTAGGTAACGGCTTTGACCATGAAGTCGCCGTCGAATTCGGTGTAGCCCGTCAGTAAGAACCAGTGCCAGTCATAGAATTTAAAGTTGGGATTGTTGTGATGCAGGACCAGGTGGGGGATGGGCCATCCGGCGTCGATTTGAGCCTTGATGACGTCTTTCGTTTCCTCTGCCGTCTTATCGCCGGACCAGGGGTACATGGTGATGTCGTCGTCGCCGTGGTCGGTCAGGAATTGACCCATGCCGTCGATATACATGTCGAGGCGGTCGATGCCGCCCCAGCGCGGACGGAGATAGGGCTTCATGACATTGGTAAAGGCGATGTAGTCCTTCTTGGCGACGTCTTCGGTCTCGTAGGGATAGAGGCCTTGGGCGTCTTTATAGCGGGTAAAATAAATGGACGAATCGCAGGCCGTCACGGCAGCGCAGCCGCCGAGGTTCATCATGCGGTCTGTCAGCCAATCCTGATTGCCGCCGTAGGCCGAACCGATATAGAAATAAGGGAGTTCATGTTTCATTAAAGGCATATCCTTTCGTAATAATACTTAATCTTGAGCATCGTGTATGATGTCGGGTTCTGCTTTTTGGGTAAAGCCGATGACCCGGCGCGGTTTTTGGATGTCATCTTGTCGGGGGACAGCCACCAAGAGCAGGTTGAGCTGGGACAGGTGCTGGACCAGTTCGACGGCCGAGCCGTCTGAGAGTTCGCCGTAAAAGACGATCATATTCGGGTCCCAGTAGCCGATATCCTGAATGCTGAAGGTAATGTCGCCGGCCGAGACCAGGCGGCCGCCGGCCTGCATCGTATCGGGGAGTTCCGATTCAAAGTTGTTGATCAAAGCGACGATGCGCTGATACATATCGGAGGCCATATACGGCGCTTCTGGATCCTCCGTTTCCGTTTCTGGAGCCGGCGGACAAAGGGCCATTTCCTTGACTTCGTCGGGGGATACTTCTTCCTGTACGGGAATCGTTTTCTTTTCTGTCTTCATGGATATCACTCCTTCTTGGCTGCTTCCTAATACTATTCGAGATGAAGGCGGCAAATTCCTGCTTAAAAAGCGGACAAACTTTATCTATTTTGAATAGAATGATTGAGTAAAAGGCAAGGAAAGGGCGGCCGCTATGGATGGGGCTTTTGGGAGCGGGACTGGCTAGGGGTGGACAGATGTTGTATAATAAGGATTGGATTTGTAGAGAAAGGATAGAATCGATTATGATCAGAGACAATCAAATTATTCACTATACATCAGATGAGGCTATCCGCGTGTCCATTGCCTTTACGGCAGGCATCGTGGAAAAAGCCCGTCAGAGCCATAACTTATCGCCTGTGGCCTGTGCCGCCTTGGGCCGGACCATGACCGGGGCAGCCCTTCTCGCCGGAGACTATAAGAACCACGAAGGCGTATCCATTAAGATCGCCGGCGACGGCCCTTTGGGCGCCGTCCATGCCGATTGCTTCGATACCAATAAGCTTCGCGGCTACGTCGACAATCCGACGATTGATCTGCCTTTAAAACCGAACGGCAAACTCGACGTCTCGGCTGCCGTCGGCCGCAACGGCCAGATGACCGTGACCCGCTTTACGCCGAAGACGACGACCTATACCAGCCAGGCCGACCTCGTATCCGGTGAAATTGCCGAAGATATCGCCTACTACCTCTATACGTCGGAACAGGTACCGTCGACGATCAACTTAGGCGTCCTCGTCGACCGGGATTACACCATTGCCGCTGCCGGCGGCTTCCTCGTTCAGGCCCTGCCCGGTGCCAAAGATGAAGACCTGGCCCGTGTCGAAGCCAACATCACCCAAGTCGGCGCCTTGACGACGTACCTCAAGGACCATCCCAAGGGAGAAGGCCTGATCGACATCATCCTCGGCGGCATGCATTATAAAGAATTGTACCGTCAGCATCTCTACTGGCGCTGCACCTGCTCGCGCCAGCGCTTTGAAAGTGCCTTGCTATCCCTGCGCCCGGAAGACAAAGAATCCCTCTTGAAGGATCCCCAGGTCGAAATGACCTGCTATTACTGCGGCGCCAAGTATACCCTGTCCCACGACGAAGTAGCGGCCTTATACGAAAGGGCCGGGGCAGACAAGCATTGATCTTCATTTCATAAAGGGAGGTTTTATCATGGGACTTATTGCCATCATCGGCGGTACCGGAGTCTGTGATCCGAAGATTTTGTCCAATGTCCGCGAAGGGTACATGGATACGTATTACGGTTCTATTCGTTACTGGAAGGGGACGTATCAGAACCGAGACCTCATCTTTTTAGCCCGTCACGGCCGGATGCATTCCATTCCGCCGCACCTCATCAACTATCGGGCCAACATTCTCGGATTGAAGCGCCTCGGCGTCACGGCCATTTTGGCGACGACGGCTGTTGGATCCATGAATCCCGAGTACAAGCCAGGGGACTTCGTTTTGCCCGACCAGTTCATCGACTTCACCAAGAGCCGGCACACGTCCTTTTTCGACGGTGGAGCCAATGGCGTCGTCCACGTCGACATGACGGAACCTTACTGCCCGACCTTGCGCCGCCACGTTATTCAGGCAGCGGCTGACGCGGGAGACTGCCGTCTCCATGCTACGGGAACCTATGTCTGCACCGAAGGACCGCGGTTTGAAACGCCGGCGGAAATCCGGATGTTCCAAAAACTCGGCGGTGACATCGTCGGCATGACCAACGTTCCCGAAGTCTGCCTGGCCCGGGAAGCGGAAATCTGCTACGCTACGGTGTCCATGGTCACCAACTTTGCTGCCGGCATTTCCGATAAGCCCCTGACCCATGAAGAAGTCGTCGATGCCATGGCCAAGAGCTCCCTGCGCCTGCGCCAGCTCATTTTAAAGAGCATCGAAAACTATCCCGTCGATGAAGACTGTGCCTGCCACCACACGCTCCAGGCTTACGGAGGATTTACGGTATAATGGAAACGTTGCGCTGGGAAAAAGGAATCCTCTATCTCCTCAATCAGACGGTTCTGCCCTTTACCGAAACCTATCTGACCTGTACGACCTGGCAGGACGTCCATAAGGCCATCTCCGTCCTGGCCGTCCGCGGAGCCCCGGCTATCGGCGTCGCCGCGGCTTACGGCGTCGTCTTAGGTGCCCGCTCTATCCTTGAAAAGCCCGGTGATAAGCCTTTTATAACGGCCCTTCAGGATATCTGCACAAATCTTGACGGGGCTCGCCCGACGGCAGTCAACCTTCACTGGGCCTTGGAGCAGATGATGACCTGCGCGAAGGCCCATGGCGGCGAAAGTCCGACGGCAATCGTCCACGTCTTAGAAGACAAGGCCAAAGCCATCCATGCCGACGATGTGGCCATCAATACGGCCATGGCCGGCTGGGGTGCCGATGAAATCGGGAAAGGGGACCGCCTTTTGACCCTTCTGACACACTGCAATGCCGGAGCTCTGGCGACGGCCGGCGTCGGTACGGCCCTCGGCGTCATTTCTGAACTCCATCGCCGGGGACAGGTCAAGATGGTCTATGCCGATGAAACGCGGCCCCTCCTGCAGGGAGCGCGGCTGACGGCTTTTGAGCTCATGGCAGGCGGTGTTCCGGTTACGCTCATTACCGACAACATGGCTGCCTGGACGATGAAAGAAAAGGGCGTCGACGCCATCATCGTCGGTGCCGACCGCATTGCCGCCAACGGCGATACGGCCAATAAAATCGGGACCTACGGCCTGTCCCTGATGGCCAAGGTCCTGGGTATTCCCCTGTATATTGCAGCGCCCCTGTCGACCTTTGACCGGTCGATTTCCGGCGGCAGTCAGATTCCCATTGAAGAGCGCAGTCACGACGAAGTCCGCTCCTTCAGAGGCGCTGCCACAGCCCTTTCGGATACGCCGGTCTATAACCCGGCCTTTGATGTGACGCCTCATGAAAACATCCGGGCCATCATCACCGAAAAGGGCATCATCAGCCATCCCGATACGGAGGCTGTACAGACATTTTTTGACAAGCATTCATTATAGAAAGAGGTATGAACTGTATGGAATCAATTATTCGCGACATCAAATTAGCTAAGAGCGGCCATGAAAAAATCAATTGGGTCGACCGTCACATGCCGGCCCTCAATGCCATTGGCGACAAATTGAAAGCCGAACAGACTTTTAAGGGCAAGACCATCTGCGTCAGCGTCCACCTCGAAGCCAAGACGGCATATTTGGCCGAAGTCCTTCACCGGGCCGGCGCTAAGGTCATCGTTACCGGCAGCAACCCCTTGTCGACTCAGGACGACGTCGCAGCAGCTCTCGTGGAAGACGGCCTGACGGTCTATGCCTGGTACGGCGCAACCGATGAAGAATACTTCGATTTTCTGAATAAATCCCTCGACCATAAGCCGGACATCATCATCGATGACGGCGGCGATCAGGTCCATCTGCTGCACACGACTCGGAGCGACGCCATGGAAAACCTCCTCGGCGGCACGGAAGAAACGACGACCGGCGTCAACCGCCTCCACGGCCTCGATAAAGCCGGCCAGTTGAAGGTCCCCATGATTGCAGCCAACGATTCGTACTGCAAATATCTCTTCGACAACCGCTACGGTACAGGCCAGTCGACATGGGACGGCATCATGCGCACGACGAACCTCACTGTCGTCGGCAAGAAAGTCGTCGTCGCCGGCTACGGCTGGTGCGGTAAAGGCTGCGCTATGCGCGCTAAAGGCCTCGGTGCTCACGTCATCGTCACCGAAGTCGACCCGATCAAAGCCATCGAAGCCGTATTCGACGGTTTTGAAGTCATGCCTATGGCCGAAGCGGCCAAAGTCGGCGATATCTTCGTCACCTTGACCGGTGATAAAGACGTCATCCGCGGCGAACACATGAAGAACATGAAAGACGGCGTCGTCCTGGCCAATGCCGGTCACTTCGACGTCGAAATCAACCGGCCCGAATTGGAAGCCCTTTCGGTCCGCCATTTTGAAGCCCGCCACAACATCGAAGGCTATGAACTTCCCAACGGTCACGTCATCAACCTCTTGGCGGAAGGCCGTCTGGTAAACTTGGCTGCCGGCGACGGTCATCCGGCTGAAATCATGGACCTGTCCTTTGCCGTTCAGGCCCTGGCTGCTAAATACATCCTCGACCATCATACGGAACTTGAAAACCACGTCTATGTCCTCCCTCATGAAATCGACGACGATATCGCCAAGATCAAACTGGCTTCCATGGGGTACGCCATCGATACCCTCAGTGAAGAACAGCGCAAATATTTGAATCTCGACTGATAGGAGCGGACTAGGATGAAAAAACTGATTCAGCACGTCGGCCTCTATCGGGACCACAAGGTAATAGAAGATCAAAACATTGCCATCGACGGCACGAAAATCACGGGCTTTCCCGAAAATCCCGTCCTTTCCGATTACGATGAAGTCATGGACGGCAAGCAGATGCTGGCCCTGCCGGGCTTCGTCAACACCCACAACCACATCGCCATGACTGTCTTCCGCAGCTATGCCGATGACATGCAGCTCATGGATTGGCTCCAGAAGAAAATCTGGCCGGCCGAAGATAAGCTTGACGGCGACGTCGTCTACGCCCAGACCATGCTCGGTATTGCCGAAATGATTCGCTGCGGTACGACGTCCTTTGCCGATATGTACTTCTTTATGGACGATGTCGCCCGCGCCGTCGACGCGTCGGGCATCCGGGCCTGCCTGAGCCGGGGCATGACGGGCATTACGCCCAGCGCCGAAACGGCCCTCAAAGAAAATAAACAGCTCTTTTTAGACTGGCATAAAAAAGGGGACGGCCGCATTACGGTCATGCTAGGACCCCATGCGCCGTACACCAATACGCCGGAATACCTCTCCCGCGTCGTCGATTTGGCCCATGAATTAGGGGCTGAAATCCATACCCATTTGTCGGAAACGAAGGGCGAAGTCGAAAACATTAAGAAGCAGTACGGCAAGTCGCCTATTGCCTGGTTCAACGACCTGGGCCTCTTCGACACGGGTTGCCTGGCTGCCCACTGCGTCTGGGTCGATGACGATGATATGGATATCATGCTTAAAAAACACGTCCGCGTCGCCCACAATCCCGGCAGCAACCTGAAACTGGCCAGCGGCTTTGCGCCCATCGCCAAGATGCTGAAAAAAGGCCTCACCGTCGGCCTCGGTACCGACGGCGCCTCGAGCAATAACAACCTCGACATCGTCGAAGAAATGCACTTGGCGGCGCTTGTCCACAAGGCCAACACCCTCGATCCGACGGTCATCCCGGCTGAAACGGCGATCAACATGCTGACCGAAGGCGGGGCTAAATGCCTGGGCTATACGGATATCGGCAAACTCGAAGCCGGCTACAAAGCCGACATCACCTTAGTCGACCGCGAAGGCCTCCATTGGTACCCGAAACACGACGCCCTCAGCCTCATGGCTTACAGCGCCAACAGCATGGACGTCGACACGGTTTTGGTAAACGGGGAAGTCCTCCTGCGAAACAAAGAGTTTACCAAACTCGACATCGAAAAGATCAAAGCTGAAGCCGAACGGACCAAAGAAAAACTCTTTGCCCAAATTTAACCGTTCGTATCAGTGCGCCTTCTTGAATACTCCTTGTTTTATCCCCGAAAAGCGTGTATAATTAAATTCACTTTGAGGCTATTTATGTACGTTTACAGGGAGATGCATCGATTCATGAATAAAACGCTCGTCACGGCTGCCTTCGTCGTCTTGGCACTGCTCTTATCGACACACTGGGATTTACCGGCCATTAAGATCCTCTTGACCGGCTGTCTCCTGGGCTGGTTAGCCCGGTCCGTCGTCGTCAACATAAAAGAGAGCAACCGGAAAGCCGAAGTACGGCGAAATAAACGGCTCCGCCGCATGGCTGCCGATCACGCAGCCAGGGAAGAAAGCCGTGCCGGTGTAAGCGAACACTGAGGTGTAAAAGGCGACATACAGCCTTTTGAAAAGAACTTGTGTGAGGTAAAAACTTCATACAGGTCCTTTCCTGTATTTGCCGCTGTGACAGGCCTTTTCCGGTGAAAATCACAGCCGTTCGAATGTTTCGGAAGGATGCTTCGATTCCCGGAAGGGGCCGGAGTTACAGGGGTATTTATTCGATGCCGACCGGCTGCTGCTGTTGAAAAAGAGCGATATGACGGTCTGGAACTTTCGGGACGTTCATGTTACGGACTTTCTCCAGACGTTTTCCTGTAGCTTTTTCTCGGCATTTACGATATAATATTTGAAATATATGTTCACCGTGTCCGACTGTAAGAGGCAGGAGGGCCGTGATGGAAGGAGCGATGGCATGAATATCAGAATGGCGACCCTCGACGACCTTAAGGCTGTCACCGCCGTAGAAGCGGCTTGTTTTCCGGCAGCCGAGGCGGCATCGGAAGAACGCCTGCGCGGCCGTATTTCCTACTTTGGCCGTCATTTTTGGCTGCTCTTTGGCGACGATGGGACTCTTATTTCTTTCGTCGACGGCATGGTTACGGATCAACGTGATTTGACGGACGACCTCTATGGGGATGCCTCTCTCCACGACGAAAAGGGTGCTTGGCAGATGATTTTCGGCGTCAATACATTGCCAAGTCATCGGAAACACGGTTATGCCGCATTACTTCTCACGAAAGCTATCGACGACGCCCGCAAAGAAGGCCGCCAGGGACTGGTCTTGACCTGCAAGGATAAGCTCCTGCATTATTATGCTAAATTCGGCTTTAAAAACGAGGGACTCAGCACCTCGGAACACGGTGGAGCCGTTTGGTATCAAATGCGCCTTACTTTTTAATGAAGGCGGATAAAGGCTTCTTTATACGTAATTTTAACTTTTTTCTTCATTTTTTTCATAAAATGCCTTGACAAGACGCCTTACAAAGTGTACAATTCCAGTAACGTTTCAAGCGAATCGTTGTTGTATACATTGTATAAGAATGAGGTATGTCATTATGGGGTACTTAAAAAAATTGACCATCATGTGTTGTACGATATAATCGTATTGTACAGCCATCTATCATAGGACAATACAATACGAACCTATTCATCCAGAGCAGCCGAGGGACTGGCCCTTTGACGCTGCGGCAACCTACGTAGGTAAGGTGCCAATTCCAGCAGGATTTTACCTGGCAGATGAAGTCATGGGCATACGTTTATTTCTTGCGCCATCTGCTTAGTACAGGTGGCGCTTTTCTTTGGGCAAAAAGGAGGGCTTTATGGAGCACGTCGCAAAACACGTGACCGACCTCGTCGGTCATACGCCGCTACTGGAGCTGACCCGCTGGCAGGCGGTACACGGCATCAAAGGCCGGGTCCTGGCCAAGCTTGAATACTTCAATCCCTTGGGCAGCGTCAAGGATCGAGTGGCCGTGGCCATGATCGACGCCGGGATACAAGCCGGGAAGATCGATCAGGATACGGTCATCATCGAACCGACGAGCGGCAACACCGGCATCGGTCTTGCCATGGCCGCTGCTGTGAAGGGCCTGCACCTCATCTTGACCATGCCCGATACGATGAGCCTGGAAAGGCAGAAAATCGTCAAGGCATTGGGGGCTGAAGTCGTACTGACACCGGGCATCGAGGGGATGCGCGGCAGTATCGGCAAGGCTGAAGAACTGCGAAAGTCTTACGGCAACGCCTTCATTCCGCAGCAGTTCGACAATCCGGCCAATCCGGCCATCCACCGGACGACGACGGCCGAAGAAATCTGGCGCGATACGGACGGTAATGTCGATATCTTCATTTCGTCCGTCGGCACCGGCGGTACCATTACCGGCACGGCTGAGGGGTTAAAAAGCCATGACCGGGAGGTACAAATCGTCGCCGTCGAGCCGAAAGACTCGGCCGTCCTTCGCGGCGGAAAGCCCGGGCCCCACGCCATTCAGGGGATTGGCGCCGGCTTCATTCCCAGCGTCCTCGATATGTCACTCGTAGATGATGTGATCGACGTATCGAATGAGGATGCTTATGAACGGGCTCGGGAAGTGGCCAAGACCGACGGCCTTTTAGTCGGCATCTCGTCAGGTGCCTCCTTACAGGCGGCCCTAACCGTCGCCAAGCGGCCGGAAAACGAGGGCAAGACCCTCGTCGTCCTCTTGCCGGACGGCGGCGAGCGCTATTTATCTACGTCTTTATTTGAAGAAGGCCTGTAAGGGCCAGCAGTCGGTATCGAGGGGGAAAAGATATGAAGCATAAAAAAATCATAGCGGTACTGACTGTCACGGCAGTCCTCACGGCGGCCGGTCTCTTGGCCGGCTGCGGTCGTGGGACTGATGAGGACACGCTTACCTTGACCAATGTCTCGTATGATCCAACACGTGAATTATATAAAGAATATAATGAAGCCTTTCAAAAGCATTATAAAGAGCAGACCGGGAAGGATATCCGCATCGTCCAGTCTCACGGCGGTTCGGGCAGCCAGGCCCGATCGGTCATCGAAGGCAGTCGGGCTGATGTCGTGACCCTGGCCCTGTCGTATGACATCGAACGCCTGGAACGGGCCGGCCTCATCGATGCCGGTTGGGAACAGGAACTTCCCGATGATTCGGCGCCGTACACGTCGACCATCGTCTTTCTGGTTCGCAAGGGGAATCCTAAGGGGATACGCGACTGGAACGATTTGACGAAATCCGGCGTCAGTGTCATTACGCCCGATCCCAAGAGCAGCGGCGGTGCCTGTTGGAACTTTTTGGCCGCTTGGAGCTGGGGCCTTGATCATTTCGGGGGGAATGAAATCAAGACCCGGGCCTTCATGACCGACCTCTACCGCCATGTCACCGTCATGGACGCCGGCGCCCGGGGCTCGACGACGACCTTTGTCGAAAACGGGCAGGGGGACGTCCTCATCGCCTGGGAGAACGAAGCGCTCTATACGATGCGCGAATATCCCGGCAGCTATGAAGTCGTCGTACCCAGTGTCAGCATATTAGCACAGCCCAGTGTGGCCGTCGTCGACCGCCTGGCTCGGCGCAAGGGCCATGAACAGGCGGCTCAGGAGTACCTGCGCTATTTGTACTCTGACGAAGGCCAGGAATTGGCCGCCAAAAATGATTTCCGGCCGTCCAATCCGGAGATTCTCCGGCGCTACGCCGACCGATTTGACCTTAACGTCAAGCTGACGCACATCAGCGACTTCGGCGGCTGGGATGCAGCCTATGTCAAATTCTTCGACGACGACGCCATGTTTGATAAAATCATGGCCGATGTCGATGGCAGTCAATAAGGAGGGATGCAGATGAATCCATTTTCAAACCCCGCGGGCGGGCGAAACCGAATTATTCCCGGCTTCGGCCTGACCCTGGGCGTGACCCTGGCCATGCTGTCCTTATTGATCCTCATTCCGTTGATATCGATTTTAGGCCACGCCTTTCAACTGACGGCCAATGACTACGCTAAGCTCATCACCAACAGCGCCATTCGCAACGCCTTTATCACGACCCTTGGAAGTTCTTTCTTGGCAGCCCTGATCAACTCCGTCTTCGGTTTCATCCTGGCCTGGGTCCTCGTCCGCTATGAATTTCGCGGCAAGACCCTCTTAAACGGTGTCATCGAACTGCCCTTTGCCTTGCCGACGGCCGTTGCCGGCATTACCCTTTCCAAGCTCTATTCCGATACGGGCTTCTTCGGCAGTTTCTTTGCCGGCTACGGCATTTCCATTGCCTATACCCATATCGGCCTTATCATCGCCTTGGTCTTCGTCGGCATTCCTTTCGTCGTCCGCTCCATTCAGCCGGTCCTGGAAAATTTGGATCCGACCTATGAAGAGGCGGGGAGTATGCTCGGTGCATCGAAGTTCACCATTTTCCGGCGCATCATCTTTCCCGAGCTGCGGCCGGCTCTCTTGACCGGTTTCGGCCTGGCTTTTGCCCGGGGCCTTGGCGAATACGGCAGTGTCATTTACATTTCCGGCAACAGTGCCAAGAATCACACTCAGGTCGTCTCTTACGTCATCATGCAGAAGCTTAATTACGTCGACTATGCCAGCGCTACGGCCATCGCCTTGGTCATGCTCATCATCGCCTTTGCCATGCTGTTTTCCATCAATATGATTCAGCTCTGGCAGGCCCGGCGCGTTCAATAGAGGAGGGGAATCATGAAGCACAGCAAGACAAAAATACTCTTACTGAGCATCAGCGTCGTCTTTGTCGTCGTCATGCTCATCGTCCCCCTCATTTCGGTCCTGATGAATTCACTGGCCGAAGGCTGGGACTTTTACGTCAAAGCGTTGACGACGCCTTACGTTTTGTCAGCCCTGCGCCTGACCTTGATAGCTACGGTCATCGCCGTCATCGTCAATACCGTCTTCGGCCTCTGTGCGGCCTGGGCCATTTCAAAATTCGACTTTCGGGGCAAACACCTGCTCACGACCCTCATCGATATTCCCTTTTCCGTCTCGCCGGTCATCGCCGGCCTGGCCTTCATCATGACCTTCGGCCGCATGGGCTGGATCGGGCAGTGGATTGAAGTCCTGAACGACTATTTAGGGACGGATATTCAAATCGTCTTCGCCGTTCCCGGCGTCATCTTGGCGACGATTTTCGTCACCTTTCCCTTCGTCTTCCGGGAAATCATTCCGGTCCTCCATACCCAGGGCCGCGATGAAGAAGAAGCTGCCGCCCTCATGGGGGCTAAGGGCAAGACGATATTCTTCCGCATTACCCTGCCGCAGATCAAATGGGCCTTATTGTATGGCATCGTCCTCTGTACGGCCCGGGCCCTCGGCGAATTCGGTGCCGTCAGCGCCATGTCGAAACTGCGGGGCGAAACCTTTACATTGCCCCTTGAAATCGACGCCCTCTACCAATCGGGATCGACCGATGCCATTACGGCAGCCTTTGCCGTCTCGTCCTTACTCGTACTCTTAGCCGTCGGCGTCCTTTTGCTGCGGGTATTCTTTGAAGCCAAGCTCCATAAGCCATCTTAGGAGGTGATGTCATGTACGTCGAAATGAAGCATATCGAAAAAAATTACGGCTCTTTCCACGCCTCACGGGACGTCTCCTTTGGCGTCGATAAGGGCAAACTGGTCGCCCTCCTGGGGCCCAGCGGCAGCGGCAAGACGACGATCCTGCGCATGCTGGCCGGCCTTGAAAATCCCAACAGCGGCGACATCGTCATCGACGGCAAACGGGTCAATGACATTCCGGCCGCCAAGCGGGGCATCGGCTTCGTATTCCAAAACTACGCCTTGTTCCGCTATATGACCGTCTTTGACAACGTTGCCTTCGGCCTCACCATTCAAGGGATGAAGAAAGACGACATCCGCCAGCGGGTCCTGGAAATGATCGACCTCGTCGGTCTGGCCGGCATGGAAGCCCGCTATCCCAATCAGCTCTCCGGCGGCCAGCGTCAGCGCGTCGCCTTTGCCCGGGCCCTGGCACCTCATCCCCAGGTCCTGCTCCTCGATGAACCCTTTGCGGCCATCGATGCCAAGGTGCGCCAAGAGCTGCGGAACTGGTTGAAAGAGACGATCCACCGCGTCGGCATCACCAGCATCTTCGTCACCCACGACCAAGATGAAGCCGTCGAAGTGGCCGATGAAATCATCATCACCAATCACGGCCGCATCGAGCAGGTCGGAACGCCTTTCGACATATACAGTAAGCCCAAGACGCCCTTTGTGGCCGAGTTCATCGGGACGCCCGTCGTCATCGACAACTGCAGCGTCCTCACAGGATTTGTCGACGTCGGCGGCCCGAAAAGAGCCATCATCCGGCCGGAATTCCTCAAGATTTATAAACAGGGGACGATGAAGCGCTACGCCAGCGCCGCCGAAGAGGGCATCGTCGAAGCCGTCGTCTTCCGCGGCAGCCGCCTCGACGTGACCCTGCGCGTCAAAGACTACCTCATTCACGGGGAATACGCCTTTGACGCCCCGAATCTTGCGGTCGGCGAAAGGGTGAAGGTCCTCATTTACCGCCTTCACGTCCTCGACGGCGACAAGACCTATTTACGAGAAAACAGGGCCATGATGGGTTCTGATGTATTCTATATTTAAACGAAGGAGTATTGCCATGCAGATTCAGAAGGAGAAAATCATCCACACCGATGTCCTCATCATCGGCGGGGGAACGGCGGGCTGTTACGCCGCCTTGACCCTCCAGAGCCTGTCTAAAGCCTCGGTGGTCATTGCCGAAAAGGCCGACATACGCCGCAGCGGTTGTCTGGCAGCCGGCGTCAACGCCTTGAATGCCTATATCACCAAAGGCCATACGCCGCAGTTTTATGTGGATTACGCCAAGAAAGACGCCGCCGGCATCGTCCGCGAAGACCTGCTCTTAACCATGTCGGAAGGGCTCAACGAAGTCACCCGAAAGCTTGAAGAATTGGGATTGGTCATCTTGAAAGACGAACAGGGGGAATACGTTACCCGCGGCCCGCGCAACATCAAGATCAACGGCGAAAACATCAAGACCATCTTGGCCGATGCCGTAAAGAAACTGGACGATGTCGAAGTTATCAATCACTTGAATATCACCGACTACATCGTCCGCGACAATCGCATTGCCGGTGCCCTCGGCTTCGATATCCTGACCGGTACGGCCTATGAAATCCGGGCCAAAGCCGTCCTCTGCGCGACCGGCGGTGCGTCCGGCCTCTACCGGCCCAACAATCCCGGTTTTTCCCGCCATAAGATGTGGTACAGTCCCTTTAATACGGGAGCCGGCTACGCCATGGGCATCCGGGCCGGGGCGGAAATGACGACCTTTGAAATGCGCTTCATCGCCCTGCGCTGCAAGGATACCATTGCCCCGACGGGAACCATCGCCCAAGGCGTCGGTGCCAAGCAGATCAACGCCAAGGGCGAAGTCTACGAAGATAAATACGGCCTGACGACGTCCCAGCGTCTCTACGGCACGGTGAAGGAAAACCTCGACGGTAAAGGCCCTTGCTACCTCAAGACCGAAGGCTTGACGGCCAAAGAGGATGAGGCCCTTTTAAAAGCCTACCTCAACATGGCGCCGAGCCAGACCTTGAAGTGGATGGAATCGGGGAAATTCCCGAGTCAGCAAAATGTCGAAATCGAAGGGACCGAACCCTACGTCGTCGGCGGCCACACGGCCAGCGGCTACTGGGTCGATACCCATCGACAGACGACCATTGAAGGCCTCTATGCGGCCGGTGACGTAGCCGGCGGCTGCCCGCAGAAGTACGTAACCGGCGCTCTCGTCGAAGGGGAAATCGCTGCCAAGCATATCGTTGAAACCGCCTTGTCCGGAGACCTCGAACTGACGGCCGACGAAGAACAGCAGCTCTTAGCCGACAAGGTCGCCGAATACAACGCCTTCCTCGGCGAAGAACGACCTTTCTTTACCGTTGAAGAACTGGAAGAAGCCATGCAGAAAGTCATGGACACCTACGCCGGCGGCATTGGCAGTCATTACCAGTACAACGAACGCCAATTGGCCCTGGCCGATGAAAAAATCGACCAACTCACCGATTTGGCCGACAGCGTCGGTGCCGGCGACTACCATGAACTGCTCTTCGTCTACGAACTGCGCGAACGATTGACGGTCTGCAAGGTCCTCATTGCTCACCTCCGGGCCCGCAAGGAAACGCGGTGGCATTCCTTTGCCGAAAATCTCGACTATCCGGAGCAGAGGGAAGAATGGCTGAAATACGTCAATTCCCGCATGGATGAAGACGGCCAGATTCACATGGTATACCGCGATTTAGTACCGGGAGGGAGCCTTTATGAGCATTCGCATTAATCAAGACCGCTGCATCGGCTGCAAACGCTGTGTGTCCGTCTGCCCGGGCAGCCTTATCGATATCAACGAGACGGGAAAGGCCCGGATGCATTACCCCAAAGACTGTTGGGGCTGTGTATCCTGCGTCAAAGAGTGTCCCGTCCAGGCCATCGACTTTTACCTCGGCGCCGACATGGGCGGCCGGGGGAGTACGATGAACGTCACCACCGAAGGCCAGTACATCAAATGGCACATCCGTCGGCCTGACGGCAGTGAAGAGACGATTACCATCGACCGCAAACAGGCCAATTCGTATTAAGGCCTTACTATCTATCTGTTTAGAGGGGGATTATTATGTCTGCATTATCGCATCTTGACAACTTGGAAGCCGAAGCGATTTACATCATCCGCGAAGTGGCGGCAGAGTGTGAAAAGCCCGTCATGCTCTATTCCATCGGCAAAGACAGCTCGGTCATGCTCCATCTGGCCTTGAAGGCTTTTTATCCGGAAAAACCACCGTTCCCGTTCCTCCACGTCAATACGACCTGGAAGTTTAAGGAAATGATTCGCTTCCGCGATGAAACGATGAAAAAATACGGTCTTCAGCTCATTGAACATATCAATCAGGAAGGTGTAAAACAGGGAGTCAATCCCTTCGATTACGGCGCATCCTATACGGATATCATGAAGACCCAGGCCTTAAAGCAGGCCTTGAACCAATACGGCTTCACGGCAGCCTTCGGCGGCGGCCGGCGTGACGAAGAAAAGTCTCGCGCCAAGGAACGCATCTTCTCCTTCCGCAACGAAGCCCAGGCTTGGGATCCGAAGAACCAGCGCCCGGAAATGTGGAAACTGTACAATACGCATATCCATAAGGGGGAAAGCATGCGCGTATTCCCCATTTCCAACTGGACGGAAAAGGATATCTGGCAGTACATCAAGCGGGAAAACATTGACATTGTATCCCTGTACTTTGCCGCTGAACGGCCTTGTGTCTACCGCGACGGCAACATCATCATGGTCGACGACGACCGCATGCGCTTAAAGCCCGGCGAAGAAGTCATGCATAAGAAGATTCGCTTCCGGACCCTTGGCTGCTATCCGCTGACGGGGGGCATCGAATCGGACGCCGACACGCTGGACGCCATCATCGACGAAACCTTGAGTGCCGTATCGTCGGAACGGACGAGCCGGGTCATTGATAACGAAGCGGCCGGCAGTATGGAACGCAGAAAGAGAGAGGGGTATTTCTAATGGATAGAAATGAAAACGGTTTATTAAAATTCATCACCTGCGGCAGTGTCGACGACGGCAAATCGACGCTCATCGGCCACTTGCTGTACGATGCCAAACTGCTCTATGCCGATCAGAAACGGGCGTTGGAACTTGAAAGCAAGGTCGGCAGCCGCGGCGGGGCCATCGACTATTCGCTCCTCCTCGACGGCCTCATGGCTGAACGGGAACAGGGCATCACCATCGACGTCGCCTACCGCTATTTCAATACGGATAATCGCAGCTTCATCGTCGCCGATACGCCGGGCCATGAAGAATATACGCGCAACATGGCCGTCGGCGCCTCCTTTGCCGATTTGGCCATCATCCTCATCGACGCCACCCAGGGCGTCTTGGTCCAGACTCGGCGCCACGCCCGTATCTGCGCCCTCATGGGCATTCGCTACTTCATCTTTGCCATCAACAAGATGGACCTCGTCGACTACGATCAGAAGCGCTTTGAAGCCATCAAGCAGGATATCGAAGCCCTTCGGGACGACTTGGAACTGGAAAACGCCGTCTTTATTCCCGTCTCGGCGACGGAAGGGGACAACGTTACCAAAAAGTCCGTTCCCATGGCTTGGTACGACGGCCCGACCATCCTCGAATACTTGGAAACGGTCGACGTCGAAGAAAATGACGAAGAAGGCTTTTACCTTCCCATTCAGCGTGTCTGCCGGCCGAACCATACTTTCCGCGGCTTCCAGGGCCAAATCGAAAGCGGCAGCCTGGCCGTCGGCGATACGGTTCAGATCCTGCCCAGCAAGCAGGAAGCGAAGGTTAAAGACCTCCTGGTCGGCTTTAATTCCGTGCCGTCGGCCTCGAAGGGGCAGCCGGTCAATGTCCAGCTCGACCGGGAAGTCGACGTTTCCCGGGGCTGCGTCTTTACGAAAGATACGGCTATCGGCCTCGGCCAGCGCATTACAGCGACCATGCTCTGGATGGATGACCAACCCTTAGTCGTCGGCAAAGAATACGTCGTCAAACTGGGGACTAAGGAAATCGTCGGCGTCCTGACCGATGTGGACTACACCATCGACGTCAATACGGGCGAGAAAAAACGGGCCACGGCCGTTTCAAAGAACGAAATCGCCGTCTGCACCTTGTTCCTCCAGGAACCGATCGTCGTCGACACCTTCAGTCATCACAAGGGGCTTGGCGAACTGATCCTCATCGACCGGGTCACCAACATGACGTCGGCCTGCGGCGTCGTCATCGACGGCAACGATACCGACAGCGACCACACCTTCGTCAATGGCAGCCTGAAAGGCCGTGGCGACGTCTTTGAAGACTTCTTCTACGGTATGCAGAGCCTGAACATCACCAAGGCCAAACCGGCTTACCGCCAGTATCATATCGGCGATGCCATCCCGACGAAAGGCGAAACCTATGCCTATCCCGACGACTTCGACATCCTCATCCTACGCGATAATTTGGCTGTTGAAATCCGTAAGGCCAAGGTCGCCAATATCCTGACCCTCGACGGCTACGCCTATACGGAAAAACCGTTGGTCAACGGCCGGGGCTTTGCCATTAACGTCCATACGGCACAGGAATTTGCCGACTTTAAGGCCGATTATGCCGCTGCCGGCGACAATCCCGACGCCAAAGTCTTCGATAAGTGGCTGACTTTTGAAACGTACCGTACGATTAAATTCCATAACGATTTTGAATAACTTCATCACGAAAAAAGTGCTGTTCCCACGGCGGGAGCGGCACTTTTTTTGTCTTTTGAGAATGGCGGTATAGATGACTTTTAAGCATGATTAATTGCGGATATTTTCAATAACCGTTGCGACGGCAACAGTTTGAACGGTCCCTTCCTGCTATGATAAGGGCAAGCTAGAAATAAGATTGCTGTCACGATATATGTGAAAAAAAGTATTTACTGAAAGAAGGGACTGCTATGGGATACGCGGTATCACTTGAAAAATTTCAAACTGTCTTCGATAGCTGGAGAAAAAAATATGATATTTACGCTCCGAAAGTCTTTGAAGGAACGGGTCGTTTTTCTGAAACAGACGTCGTTCGTTACGGGAAGGTAGCGGATTTGGCCGACATCGATTGGAACGAACGGTCGGAATACTCCTTTAAGGATATTCTCCTGCCGCTGAGTCAGACCTTATTGTACTTTACGGAACATGGTATGACCGAATCGGAAGGTCCGACGAGAGGAACTATCGTCTTCCTCCGCAGCTGCGACCTCCACGCTGTAAAGCGCCTCGATTATATGTTCCTTGAAAACGGTCCGGAAGATTCCTATTATAAGCGCGTCCGCGACGGTCTGAAGTTCGTACTCATGGGTTGCGACCACGACTTTGACGGCTGCTTCTGTGTCTCCATGGGCACCAATATCAGCACCGACTACGACGCTGCCGTCAACGTCCACGGCGATGAGATCGAAATCGACTGTAAGGATGAAGACCTGGCTGAAGCCCTCCGTGCCATGGGCGCTGCCGAAGCCGACGTCACGCCCGACGCCGTTATGGAAAACAGCCTGACCGTCAAGGTTCCGGAAAACCTGACGTCGGCTGTTGCTAAGAGCTCCATTTGGGACGAATACGACAAGCGCTGCATCAAGTGCGGCCGCTGCACCGTCGCCTGTCCGACCTGCACCTGCTGGTCCATGCAGGATCTGTTTTACACCGAAAACGGCCAGGCCGGCGAACGGCGCCGCGTCCAGGCCTCGTGCATGATCGACGGCTATACGGAAGTGGCCGGCGGCCTCTGTTTCCGCAAGAAAGCCGGTGAACGGATGCGTTTCAAGGTCCTCCACAAGGTCCTCGATTTCAAGAAGCGCTCGGGCTTCCAGATGTGCGTCGGCTGCGGCCGGTGCGATGCCATCTGTCCCGAATACATTTCCTTTACTCATTGTGTCGAAAAATTAGAAGCCGGTATGAAGGAGGTCAGCGGCCATGAATAATTCATATATGCCTTTTCGCTCAGAAATCTTAGAGGTCATCAAACACGCCGATGTGGAATATACCTTCCGCATGTCTTACGACCGCGGCGATACGCATCCCGTAAAGCCCGGCCAGTTCTTTGAGATCTCCATCCCGAAATACGGCGAAGCGCCCATTTCCGTCAGCGGCATTACCGACCATTCCTTGGATTTTACCATCCGCCGCGTCGGTTCCCTTACGGAAGAAATCTTTGAAAACTACGTCGGCGGCCACTTCTTCATGCGCGGCCCTTACGGCAACGGCTTCGACGTCAATATCTTTAAAGGCAAGGAAATCGTCCTCATCACCGGCGGTTCCGGCCTGTCTCCGGTTCACGGCGTCATCGACTACTTCGCCGATCACATGGACGAATGCCAGAGCCTGAATATCATTTCCGGCTTCAAATCGCCGGACGACATCTTGTTCCGCGACGATTTGAAACGCTGGATCGCTGACGGCATGAACTTCATCTACACCGTCGACGCCGCCCCCGAAGGCTATGAAGGCAATGTCGGTCTCGTCACGCAGTACATCCCGCAGCTGCCGCTCAAGGACTTCGATAACGCCATCGCCGTCGTCGTCGGGCCGCCGATGATGATCAAATTCTCCATTCAGGAACTCTTAAAAATCGGCTTCGATGAAGAAAAAATTTGGTTGTCCGAATCGCGCAAGATGTGCTGCGGCCTCGGTAAATGCGGTCACTGCCGCATCGGCGAGCTCTACGTCTGCCAGGACGGCCCGGTATTCAAATATACGACGGTTCGCTCGTTTATCGACTAGGAGGGAAGAACGATGATTGATATGAATTGTGGCAAGTTAAAGAAAAACGCCTTTCGCGTCACCAAAAACCGCGGCGTCACGTCGGCCCGCGTCCGCGTTCCCGGCGGCCATCTCCGGGCCGACGTTTTAGGGAAAGTTCAGGAAATCGCCGAAACCTACGGAAGCGGAGAAGTCCATCTGACCATCCGTCAGGGCTTTGAAATCTTAGGCATTCCCTTTGAAAAGGTCGACGAAGTCAACAAGGCCCTGCAGCCCATCATCGAAGAATTGGGCATCAACCAGTCGGAAAAGGGCCGCGGCTACGATTCGTCCGGTACGCGTAACATCATGGCCTGCGTCGGCAACCGCATCTGTCCCTTTGCCAACTACGACACGACGGCTCTGGCCGAACGGATTGAAAAGGCCATTTTCCCCAATGACCTTCACGTCAAAGTCGCTCTCACGGGCTGCCCCAACGACTGCGGCAAGGTTCGCATGCACGACTTCGGCATCATCGGCATGACCGAGCCCCAGTTTGACCCGACGCGCTGCATCAGCTGCGGTGCCTGCGTCAAGAAGTGTAAACAGCTTTCCGTCGAAGCCCTCAAGATGGACAAGAACCGCCCCGTTCGCAACGTCGAAAAATGCATCGGCTGCGGCGTCTGCGCCCACGCCTGCCCGACCCGTGCCTGGACGCGGAGCAAGACCCAGTATTTCCGCATGACCCTCCTGGGCCGCAGTGGCAAGAAAAACCCCCGCATGGGCATCGACTTCATCAAATGGCTCGACGCTGACAGTGTCGTCAAGATCATCAGCAACGTCTACGCCTACGCTCAGAAATACATCGACCCCGAAGCGCCGGGCGGCAAGGAACACATCGGCTACATCGTTGACCGGACGGGAACGGAAGAATTCCTGCGCTGGATCATGAAAGACGTCAATCTGCCGCCGAAAGCAGAAATCTACAAACCGCTGTACTGGGACGGCATCCGCTACTCGGGATTGAAGTAGGGGGCAGGTTCATGTATCGAGACGAATATGCGGCTACGGCAGCCGGCGCGGCAGCCAAGGTACGCTTATTAAAAAAGAATCCCTTAGGATATTTTCTTATGTCGGCCCTGGCCGGTGCCTACATCGGTTTTGGAATCCTCCTCTCCTTTACCGTTGGCGGCACCTTGGGACCGATTCCGATGAATAAAATCGCCATGGGTCTGTCCTTTGGCATCGCCCTCAGCCTGGTCATCATCGCCGGAGCCGAGCTCTTTACGGGCAACGCCATGGTTCTCTTTAACGGCTGGCGGCAAAAGACGGTCACCTTGACCGACGTCATCGGCCTGTGGATTGTCTGCTATATCGGTAATCTCGTCGGCGCCGTCATCTTGTCGTTCATTTTCTATGGCGCTGCCGGGACTGCCGGCGGCGTCGGACAAGCCCTGGCCGGAGCTGCAGCGACTAAGATGAGCCTGCCGCCGCTGGTCCTCTTCCTCAGGGGCATCTTGTGCAACGTCCTGGTCTGTCTCGCCGTCTGGTGCGGTTTTCGTTGCAAGTCTGACAGCGGGAAATTGATCATGACTTTCTGGTGTCTCTACGCCTTCTTTACCTGCGGCTTTGAGCACAGCGTGGCCAATATGACCGTCCTGACCTTAGGCCTTCTCAATCCGGCCGGCATGGCCGTCAGCCTGGCAGGCTACGGACACAACCTGCTGTGGGTCACTTTAGGGAATCTCGTCGGCGCCATCGTCTTCCTGGCCATTCCCTATGGCGTGGCGGCTAAAAAAATCGCTGAATAGTCGTCCACCTGAAATTTCGGCTCTCATAAGGAAAATACAGCCATTCGTAATGGATGATTTCAGGGTTACTCCCATATTTGACAAAGATCCTAAAAAACGGCTTCCGCTATGGGAGCCGTTTTTGTCTTTTCGGAACAAAGACAGAAGAACCATGATTTATTGATATATGTATAATGATATTTTTTCAATATTTATGGCGGTGACAACTATTTGAATGGCTCGTTTGTGGTATAATAAGAACAAAATAAAAAAGCGATTTGTTATCAAAAGATGTGAAAAAATCATGGATTGAGAGCGAAACGGCTAGGGGATAGATGTATCCTTTGAAACCTTTCAAACTGTCTTTGCCAATTAGACAAAGAACCTCAGTTCAATCCGATGCGCTGCGGAAAAAAGACCCCCCGCAGGGGCATCGATTTTATGAAATGGGCCGACGCCGACAGCGTCATCAACATCATCAGCCATGTCTACGCCTACGCCCAACCATATATGGATCCGGAAGCTCCGGGCGGCAAAGAATATCTCGGCTATATCATCAATTGGACGGGACCGGAGGAGTTTCTGCGCGAAATCTGAAGGACGTCAACTTACCGCCTAAAGCTGAGGTCTATAAGCCGTTGTATTGGGACGGCATCCGTTATTTGGGTTTGAAGTAGGAGGCGAGGTATTATGTATGATGAAGAATATGCAGCAACCGCTGCTGGTGCGGCTGCCAAGGTACGTTTGTTAAAAAATAATCCTTTGGGGTATTTTCTCCTGTCGGCACTGGCCGGTGCCTATATCGGCTTCGGCGTCCTCCTGGCCTTTACGGTCAGCGGCACCCTGGGACCGATTCCGATGAATAAGATTGCCATGGGCCTGTCCTTTGGCGTCGCCCTCAGCCTGGTCATCATGGCCGGGGCCGAATTGTTTACGGGCAACGCCTTCGTCCTCTTCAGCGGCTGGCGCGGAAAGACCGTTTCTTTATACGACGTCGTTCACCTGTGGGTCGTCTGCTACGCCGGAAACTTCGTTGGCGCCGTCATCTTATCGTTCCTCTTCTACGGGGCAGCCGGGACGGCGGGCAGTGTCGGACAGGCCTTAGCCGGGGCCGCCGCGACCAAGATGAGCCTGCCGCCGCTGGTCCTCTTCCTGCGGGGCATCTTATGCAACGTATTGGTATGTCTTGCCGTCTGGTGCGGCTTCCGCTGCAAGTCCGACAGTGGCAAGCTGATCATGACCTTCTGGTGTCTCTACGCCTTCTTTACCTGCGGCTTTGAACACAGTGTGGCTAATATGACCGTCCTGACCTTGGGACTCCTCAATCCGGCCGGCATGGCCGTAAGCTTCTCCGGCTTCGGCTACAACCTCCTGTGGGTCACCTTAGGCAATCTCGTCGGTGCCGTCGTCTTCCTGGCCATTCCTTACGGTATTGCTGCCGCAAAAAAACAGGCACACTCGACGACCAGCATCAGTTCATCTTCTAAGACTGCCGCACCGAAACGTACTGTACATGTCCCGTCATCGGCAAGTACTTCTGCGACGCACTGACGGCGACGAAGTACATGTCCTATCAGAGTCATAGACCCGGTCCGTACAGCCATTCTGCTGCGGCGGCCGGGTCTGATTTTTTAGTTACATCCTGTATCCATCGCTCACGAATTTCTGTTATAATAAAGAAAATAAAACCGTAAGGGGGAATGACATCATGAGTAAAGAATTTATCGGAAAAGAAGCTTGCATCGCCCCGGAAGGGGTATTCATTATCGGAACCTACGATGAAAATGGCGTTCCCAATGCCATGAATGCCGCCTGGGGCTCCCAGTCCGATTTCGATGAAATCACACTCTTTTTGGATAAACACAAGACGACGGACAATGTCAAAAAGACCGGCGCCTTTACCGTTGCCTTTGCGACCAAGGATACGATGGTCCTGGCCGATTATTTCGGCGTCGAAACGGGGAACCGAGTCAATAAGATCGAAGTGGCCGGCTGCCACGTCCACCCGAGCAGCCACGTCAAGGCCCCGATCATCGAAGAATTTCCCGTCACTCTCGAATGCGAATGCAAGAGCTATGACGACGAAACGGGGATCCTCGTCGGAAAAATCGTAGCCCAACAAGCCGATGAATCGGTCCTCACGGACGGGCTCGTCGACTATGACAAGCTCCAGCCCATCCTATTCGACAGCAGCACCAAGACGTACCGCCTCATCGGCCCCGTCGTCGGCAAAGCCTTCCACGACGGCCTGGCTTTAAAGAAGTAAATCTACTATACGGCATGCAAAAAGGGAGTACCGCCAAATGCCTTGGCAGTGCTCCCTTTTTTGTATTTAGTTTAAGGTAACGGTCTGTTGATTTACATCGATGAGTCCTTCTTCTTTCATGCGCGACATTTCCCGGGCGACGGCTGTTCGATCGGCACAGAGGTAGTCGGCCAACTGGCTTCGGGTCACAGGGATGGAAAAGGTTGAACTGCCGGCTTTTTCCGATTGGAAGGAAAAATACGTCAGCAGTTTTTTGCGCAAGGTCTTCTTAGAAACGATTTCCAGCTTTTCCATGAGCTGAGCATTCTTGGTCGCGATGAGGTGCAGCATATTTTCGATGAGCCGATGATGAAAAGGACAGGCCTGTGTACAGACGTGGAGGACTTTTTGAAAGGGCAAGGTCAGGAAGGTCGTCGTCTTGACGGCCTGGAAGGTGACTAAAGACTGCAACATCGTAGCGCAGACGAAGGTTTCCCCAAAGAGGCCGCCTTCTTTGATGACGGCCAACACGGCCTTGTCGCCCCAGCGGTCTTCGTGGATCATATGGACTTCACCGCTCAGGACGACGCCGATATAGCGTACTTCATCCTGAGCCAGGACCAAGAATTCTCCCTTTCGCACGGTCTTCGTCCGGGCGCCGAGGCAGGTGAGCATGGCTGACCGGTCTTCGGGGCGGATGCCGTCAAAGAGGGCACTGTTGGCAATGGCTGCTTCAACATCAACCATAAAGATACCTCCTAATATTGACGGTAGAGGCCGACGACTTTGCCGAGAATCTTGCAGTTTCGCGTGTAAATCGGTTCGTATTCATCATTTTCCGGCTGGAGTCGAATGGCATCTTTTTCGCGGAAATAACGCTTTACGGTCGCTTCATCGTCGATGAGGGCGACGACGATTTCACCGTTTTCTGCCGTATCCTGATGGCGGACGATGAGCTGATCGCCTTCGAGGATGCCGGCATTTTTCATACTGTCCCCTTGGACGATGAGCATGAAGCAGTCGTCATTGCCGATGAAATCAGCCGGGAAGGGATAGACGTCTTCGACGCACTCTTCGGCAAAGATAGGAGCTCCGGCACGGACCTGGCCGACGAGGGGCAGGGGAACGATCTTCTTCGAACGCCACGAACCTTCGTCGAGGAGTTCGATCGTTCGGTTCTTAGCCGGGTCGCGGCGGATATAGCCTAGGTCTTCCAGGCGATGGAGGTAGCCATGGACCGTCGACGTCGAACTGAGGCCGACTTCTTTACAGATTTCCCGGACCGACGGGGGATAGCCGAATTGGTGGACACAGGTGCGGATGTATTCTAATATCTGTTTTTGACGGGTCGTCAGCATTTTTTCATTGGTAATCATATATAGTCACTCCAGTCTCTGGCAAGTTACAATCATTCCAGTATAGCTAGTCACATTATACCGAAAATACCGAAAAAAATCAAACATTTGTTCAAATCACCTTGACAAGAACAACTGTTCGAAGCTATAATAAGGGTGTCGACGAACACTTGTTCTTAGAACGTTCGTTTTTACTTAGGAGTGATAACCATGAGAAGAAGACGAAAAGGGAGAGGCCCGTTACTGAAATATGTCGCCTTGATTGGCCTGGCTATCTTTATGTGCACCCAAATCGGTTGGAGCTATCAGCCGTCACAGGAATACGTTTCCGTTCGCGTCGAACCGGGACAGACCATTTGGCAGCTGGCGTCGGTCGTCGTCGATGAAGATACGGATGTACGTCAGGTCATCCAGTCCATCCTCGATGAAAATAAACTGACCGGCGATCGTGCCATTCAGCCCGGTCAAGTCCTGCGCCTGCCTGTCGCTGCCGGCAAGGCCGGCCATGTGCGGCAAGTCTTGGCTGCACAGCTGGTCCCTTAAGACTTATCTTCGGTAATCTTTAAGATCGGACTGTCGACGAGGCGGTCGGCTTCGTCGATATAGCGGCGGACGATGGCCTGTGACTTATGACGGGTCTGGCGCATGATCTGCCGTTCCTCGACGTGGTGCTGGGCGGCCGACGTGGCAAAACCGTGGCGCAGGCTGTGGGCCCCGTAATCATCGGGGTTCATGCCCATGAGTTCGGCATAGTGCTTGACGATGAGGGCAATGGCCTTATCGGAGATCCGCGTCTTGCGGATATGGTGTCCTTTGGTCAGACCGCGGAAGACGGGACCCGTCGTGATGCCGCTCATGTCGAGCCAGTTCTTTAACGCCGTGACGGCGCAGAGCTTCGTATCCTTTACCATGGGGATGGCGATCATCTGGCCTTGGTCGAACTGGTCGGTCTTCGATTTGCGCAGGGTGATCAAAAGGCCCAGGCGGGTGAATTTCAAATCTTCGACGTCGATGCCGGCCAGTTCTGAACGGCGCAGGGCCCCGTAAAAGCCGACTAACAAGATGGCTCGGTCCCGAATCTGCTGGATGTCCTTGCCTTCAAGGAAGGTCAGCATTTCTTTGATGTCGTCGAAGAGGACCGGTGCCTTACCGTGCTGAATGGTGCCCTTCATGCGCTTGATACCGCGCAGGGCGTTGCGGACGATGGGAAAGCGGCAGGGATTGTCTTTGACACCGGCGGCATCGAAATTTTCCGTGAGGGCACTGATGCGCCGGGCAATGGTATTGGCCTTGGCATTGTCGGCCAGGTCGTTAATATAGTTTACGATCGTTTCCGGTTCCGCCGGAAAGGACGACAAATCGTGGTAGGAACACCAGTCGCAGAAGTCATTCCAGTCCGAGCGATAGGCGTCGACCGTATTGGCCGCCCGGGCCGTATACAGGCTTTGGCGGGATTTATGGGATAATTTCTCGTTGTTGGCAATGGTGTCGCTGCGGCCGATAAAAAAGTTAGGCGCATCTGTTTCTTTAGGCAAGGGATCGGCTCCTTTCGTTTTCGCATAGATAAGAAAAAGGCGTTTCGCAAGAATATTCTTGTGAATACGCCTTTTACGTATACCTCGATAGAAAAAGCTCTTTGAAATACTGACTTTTTCTGCCCTTCATACAGCGGAATACTCCTCACATATGCTATAATAGATAGTATTATTGTAGCATACAATGGCCAGAAGAGCCATGACATACAGCGGAAAGAAGGGAAGTGCGATGAATATTACAGTCTACCTCGGCGCCAGCCGGGGAAACGATCCCAGTTACGAAGCCTATGCCTCGGCCTTAGGGGCCTGGATTGCAAACCACGGCCATACTTTGATTTACGGCGGCAGCCGAACGGGGCTCATGGGAGCCTTGTCTGCCGGAGCCCTAAAAAAAGGCGGCTCCGTCATCGGCGTAGAGCCTCAAGAATTTATCGATACGGCGCTCCAACAGGAGGGCCTGACAAAGCTCATCGTTACGCCGGACATGGCTTCACGCAAAGCGAAGATGATGGAATTGGGCGACATCTTCCTGGCTTTTCCCGGAGGCTTCGGTACGTTAGAAGAAATCAGCCAGGTCATGAGTGAAGTAAAACTCGGTCACCTCAAAGGTCGCTTCGCCTTCCTCGATTTCAACGGCTATTATCAGCCTATGAAGGCCTTCTTGGAAGCCATGGCTCATCAAGGTTTTGTCGATGCCAAGTGGGTAAAAGCCGCCGCTTTTTTACCGTCCTTGGCGGCCCTCAGTGCTTTTGTGGCTGGCCGGGAACTGCCAAAACCGGGGGAAACGTGGCGTCACTTTAAGCAGAAGCGATACCGTATCATCGGCCTTGCCGACGATGCCGCAACGAAGGAAACGTACGTCGTATACAAGACCTTGTACGGCGAATACCGCGATTTCATCCGCCCTTTAGACATGTTCCTCAGCGAAGTCGATCATGAAAAATATCCCGACGTCCGCCAACGCTGGCGCTTTGAAAAAGAAACGGGCGGCTGCTGCTCGTGGAATCCGGCGATATCTCAACAGTATCTGAAACCGTAATCGTTACAAAAATCTATAAGCGCTGAACGGCGTCCAGGGCTAAAGGCGACCGTTCGCATTCGTCAGCTCGCATGGTCAATTGATAGCATAAGGGGCTGCCCTTCATCTTACCGGCGGCATAGGTCAGGCCGTTCGTCCGTTCATCGAGGAAGGGGCGGTCAATCTGATTGGGGTCGCCGACGAGAATGATTTTCGTGCCCTTGCCGGCCCGGGTGATGATGCCCTTGACCTGATTGGGCGTCATGTTCTGCGCTTCGTCGATGATGAGGTACGTCTTTTCGAGAGAACGGCCGCGGATGAAGTTCAAGGCTTCGGTTTGAATGACGTGGCGGTCGAAGATTTCTTCAATCTTTTCGGCCAGTTCTCGTTCATTTTCATAGCGTTCGGCTTCATTACTGTCGATGAGCTGTTCCAAATTATCGATAATAGGCCGCATGAGGGGTGAAATCTTTTCCTGTTCGTCACCGGGTAAAAAGCCGATATCCGAGTCGAACTGAGCGTTCGGCCGGCAGATGAGGATGCGCCGGTATTCACCCGTCGGATGGTTGATGATTTTTTCGAGGCCTACGGCTAACGAGTAGAATGTCTTGGCCGTGCCGGCTTGACCCTTGATGATGACCAACGGCGCTTCTTCCGCCGACTGCATCAAGGCTTCCTGCATAAAATACTGGCCGGCATTTCGCGGCTTGATGCCGTAGGGGGAAACGCGGCTGTAGGTCAGGGGGATGACGCGCCCTTTATGGACCCGGCCTAAATGGGTCTTGCGAAGGGAGGCATCGGCTTGTAAGATGATGAATTCATTTTCCTGTACCGTCACGTCGTAGCGCTGAGCGTCGCCGTCGATTTGATAGAGACGGCTGGCATCGATGCCTTCTTCTAAGAATGCATCGAAGTCGCTTTCCGGGACGTAGCAGGTCTGACGGCCGGTATAGCCGTTCTTTTCGGGCAGTACCTGTTCCGTACTGAAATCCTGAGCTTCAATATTCAGCACCTGGGCTTTGAGCCGCAGCACCAGGTCTTTTGTGACCAAAATGGGCTGACAGCTTTGCAGGTGGCAGCAGACTTTGAGAATTCGGTTATCGGCCTGATCGTCAGGCAGCGATTCCGGCAGCGCCTCGTGGACGCAGTTAATCTCGATACGCACTGTGCCGCCGTTATCAAGAGATACGCCGTCCAGTAAATTGCCGCGGAGTCTTAAACGTTCCAAAAAGCGGATGGCTTGCCGGGCATTGAACCCGCGTTCACCATCCGCTTTTTTTAATCCATCCAATTCTTCCACGACAACCAGGGGAATGACGACATTATTATCTTCAAAACACTGCATAGCATACGGAGCCTGAATCAGGACGTTCGTATCGAGAACATAAGTCTTTGCCATAGAAATCCCACCTTTTAGTCTATTTTTTACAGCATACCAAAGGAAGATATAGAACATGTAAAGCGATGGAAAAATTCCACGTAAAACATTTGAAAACGTCTATGCCTGTGAAAAAGGCGCTAAAGCGGCTAAAAGATAGCAAGAACGGCAGCTGATGGTATCTTTCTTCGCGGGATCCGAATCGCAGCATTCTCGAAAATCTTATTTTTTGATCGGAGCCATTGTCTGCCGATGCTATGAAATCCCCTGTGTTTAGCCCGGGCCGCCGCAGCGGATATGCGACTCTTCATTGATTCCCCATGCGGTATTGATGAGGCCGTTGGCCGGCCTTGTCTTGTCGAGGCTGCCGCCGTTTCCGGCTGGAATCTGCCCCTTGCCCGGCTGTCGGATCCGGTACTATTTATTTTCCCACATTTTTTTGATTGTTAAAGCATACGTGGGACTGACCGTAGAAAGCGTATGGAAGTCATATGCAGCTGCGACTTGCTTCGCTTCTGCTACAGCTATCTTGCGAAGGCCGGAAATATCTGTTATATTTTAATTATACAGCGAGATGTTATTTGCTGATCTTCTGTTACAGCTATCTTGCGAACACTTAGAATCTCTGCCAGGTTCTAAGGGATACAGAAAGGAGTCACTATGAAATACGAAGCAAAAGTTACTGCGATTGGGGAATCGGTCCTGTCGTTTATGAAAATACGAAACAGCATTATTATCTTCGATAACGACGTTCCCTATGCCTATGAAAATATGGTCGTGTCCCATACGAAGAGTACCCTGACCCAGCCGATTGAAGTCGGCGATAAACTGCTCATTGCCGATGAAGAATATCAGGTCAGTGACGTCGGTTCAGAAGCGAATCAGACCTTGAAGGAACATGGCCACTGCACCCTCGTTTTCGGAGTCGGGATAAAAGCTGAAATGCCCGGCCAAATCGCCTTGGAGGGCAAAAAGGTTCCGCGTATTATGATCGGTGATATGATCATCTTTTTATAATCGTTAGGGATTATACGAGATATGGAATAAATGAAATCGTCCCCATGACGTGGTATGCCTGTGTCATGGGGACGATTTTTGTATGGTGCTATAAATTTTGTCTTTCTGTCAAAGGATTATGGTTTCAGTTGTAAAATGGGGTCGAAGTAAGCAAGTTTCGTATAGTCGACGTTGCCGCCGTCGGTGATGGCAAGGTCGGGAATGGCCGTAATGGGCAGGAAAGAGAGGTAGAAGATGGGGTCCGGCAGGCGGCTGCCCAAGGTCTTGGCAGCTTCATCGAGTTCGTTTTCTTTCTGAGCCAAGTCTTCCGGCGTCATATCGGAAGCGATGCCGGCAATGGGCAGGGACAGGAAGGATACGATTTTCCCGTCGAGGACGACGACCTGTCCGCCGCCGTTTTCGATGAGGGTGTTGGCTGCCAGGGCCATGTCTTCGTAGTTGGCGCCGGCGACGACGAGGTTATTGTCATCAGGAGCAGCCGTCGTGGCAATGGCCCCTTTGGTGAGGGACCAGCCGGAGATGAAGCCTTTCGAGACGTTGCCGTTCTTACCATAGCGTTCGATGACCGAGACTAAGGCCACGTCTTTTTCGGCACTCGGGCGAACGATGCCGTCTTTGACCTCGAGTTCGACGTCACGGCGTTTGCGCATGAAGGGGCCGACGCTGTCGATGGTTTCGACGATGGCCGTGCCTTCTTGGAGGTCGACGTGATAAGCAAAGTCGAGGGGATTCAATTTTTCATGCTGTACTGTCTTGAGTAAGGAGGCATCGCGGAGGGGGACGGTGTAGGTGAAGACGTTTTTCTTGTTTTCAGTGATGACCATGCCCTTACTGATAACCGTTTCGACGGTGAAGGTCCCGGGCTGGTCGACGAGGAGGATGTCGGCATCTTTACCGGGCGCAATGGAGCCGACGCGGTCGTCGATTTCATAGGCTTCGGCAGCATTGATGGTGGCTATCTGGATGGCTGTCATCGGAGCGAGACCTGCAGCAATGGCCAGGCGAACCATGTTGTCGATATGGCCGTTCTTTAAGATGCCGCGGGCGTGGACGTCATCCGAGCAAAAGCTGGTGTGGCGGGCAATACCCGGGGCCCCTTCGGTGATGGCCCGGACATTTTCCTTGAGGAACTTGGTGACCGCCGATTCGCGGATGATGGTGTGCATCCCTTTGCGGGCCTTTTCTAAAAATTCCTGATGGTCGTAGCTTTCATGGTCGACGCGGACGCCGCTCATGAGGTATTCGTTGAGGTCCTTGCCGCGGGCCAGAGGGCTGCAGCCGAAGATGGGGCGGTGATATTTCTGGGCCAAGACCAAGGCTTCCAGCGTATCCGGATCCTTCGTCTGGACGGCTTCGCGGACGAGTTCCCAAATGCCGTAGCAGTTCGGATCCTGATGGTATTTAGCGTGGTCTTTGGCGGTGACATTGTAGGCGATGGTCGACACGGGAATGGTGTAGGGTGTCTTATACGGCAGGGCCCAGAAGACCTTCAGCGGCGACGCTTCGATTTCTTCAAAAATCGGGCCTAAACCGTCGACGCCGATGACGGAAATATATTCGTCAAGGCCGCTTACGATGCTCGTCGTGCCGCAGGGGACGACGGCTTGGGCAAAGCGGGTCATGCTCATCTTACTGCATTCCACGTGGATATGGCAGTCGATGAGGCCCGGAGCTAAATATTTCCCCGTTCCGTCGACGATTTTGGTGTCAGGTCCCATGTAATCGGAAATATCACTTTCGACGGCAACAATCTTTCCCTTGTAGATAGCGACGTCGGCCTTATAGTATTCACCGGTGTTGACGTTGATCAAGGTACCGCCGACGATGGCCAGGTCGGCCTTGATTTTGGCCGCGCCGGCATCGATATAGTCGGATAATAATTCTTTTGTAAGCATGGACAGACCTCCTTAGAATTTAAGTATCGTCAAAGTATACAGCAAGATGAGGAACAGGACGAACATGACCCAAATGAGGGGATTCAGTTCTTTCCGGCGGCCGGCAATGGTCATCAGAATCGGGTAGAAGAGGAAGCCGAAGGCGATGCCGTAGGAAATGTTAAAGGTCAGGGGCATGCCGATGATGACTAAGAAAGCCGGGAAGGCCGTCTCGAATTGATCCCAATGAATTTCGCGGAGGGACGACGTCATGAGGACGCCGATGATGATCAGGGCCGGTGCCGTGACCTGAGCCGTAACGACCGACAAGAGGGGCGAGAAAATCATGCTGAAGCCAAAGAGAATGGCCACGACGATTGCCGTAAGGCCCGTCCGGGCACCGACAGCGATACCGGCCGACGATTCGACGTAAGCTGCGGTCGGTGTCGTTCCCATGACGGCCCCGCCGAGCATGGACAGGGAATCGGCCATGAGGGCTTTCCCGATGCGGGGCATCTTGCCGTTTTGCATGATGCCTGCCTGCTGAGCAAGACCGATCAAGGTTCCGGCCGTATCGAAGAAGGCGACCAGGAAGAAGATGACCACGACGGCCCACATCTGCGGGTCGGTGACGATGGCGCCCATGTTGGCGACGCCGACGCCGAAGGTCGGTTCCAGGCTCGGAGCCATGGAAATGATGCTGTCCGGCAAGGGGATGAGATTGGTGACAAGGCCCAAAATAGCCGTCAGGACGATGCCGTAAAAAATCGCCCCGGGAACCTTCTTAGCCATGAGCATAGCCGTGACGAAGATACCGAAAATAGTCAGCCACGTCGTTGCGACCTTAAAGGAACCGATGGCAACCATCGACGACGGGTCGGCCATGACGATGCCGCCGCCTTGGAGGCCGACGAAGGAGATGAAGATGCCGATACCGGCAGCCATGGCGTACTTTAAGTCCTGAGGAATGGCGTCGATGATGATTTCACGCAGTTTGAATAAGGATACCAAGGTAAACAAGATGGATGCAATGAAGACGCCGCCCATGGCCTGCTGCCAAGGCATTCCCATAGCCAGGACGATGGAATAAGTGAAAAAGGCATTGTCGCCCAGGCCCGGGGCAATGGCGATGGGGTAGTTGGCCAAAAAGCCCATGAGCAGGCAGCCCATGATAGCCGATAAGGCCGTGGCCGTGAAGACGGCACCGGGGTCCATGCCGGCATCGCCTAAGATAATGGGATTGACGAAGAGGATGTAGGCCATGGAGACGAAGGTCGTAAGACCTGCCAGGCATTCGCGCCGCACCGTCGTATTATGTTCAGATAAATGGAATAATCGTTCTAAAAGTCCGTTTGCTTGGGACATGTGATTAAACCCTCCTTTGATAAAGAAATAGAATCGTTCCAACACAGGGATTCTCTCCGATGACGCAAAAAAAAGCGGTTTCGGTTTTCCCTAAACATAAAATAAAAACCGTATTAAACAAAAAAAGAAATAGCCGAACATACGCCATTAGCGTACATAGCTATTTCTTTTGCCGAAGCCTCTAGCGCCACTAGAAGTCCTGTTATGGAATTGATTACCCGTTCATTATATCGATAACAGACCTTATTGTCAATGAAAGTACAGGGCCGAACCTCATTGAAAAAGCCAGTCCCCCTAAGATACGCCATCATTGGGAAATGGGCCGCTGAGAGCTTCCTCACAGTGTTTTTTTGAAATCCTTACGGCCACTCGGTCAGTCCTCGTAAAGGGACTCAATCATCAGACTGAGCCTCGGTCAATATCGCCGTATCGGCAGGGTACTTGGCCTTGCAGTCCGGGTAGTTGCTGCACGTCCAGTAATCCTTATGAGATAAGGTCCGTTTATGCAGGTAACCGGTGCCGCAGGTCGGGCAGAGGCGGATGACCGGTTTTCCGTCGTCGTCGGTGAAATCGGCCTTGCATTTTGGGTTTTCGCAGCGCCAATAGGGACCGAATTTCCCTTTCCGTTGATGAATTTCAGACTGGCATTTGGGACAATGATAGACCGGTTCCGGCATAACCTCTTTGACCGGACTTTCGATGACCGGAGGCAGTGCGTCCGGAGCCGTCTTGATTTCGGCGGGACCGGTTTCGAGATCCTTTTCTTTTTGATTGTATTCGGCCGACTTAAAGCCAAAGAGGGGCGCCAGCAGGCAATAGGGAATTTGGCTGCGCAGGGTCTGATAGTTGCTGACAGCCTCATTATATTCCTGACGGCTCGCTTGAATCCGGAGCTCCAGCGCTCCGACGCTGTCCATGAGGGACAGGTAGGTCTGATTCGATTTCAGTTCCGGATAGGCGGCGGCCAAAGCCTGGAAATTAGCGTTTTGACGAGACATGTTGGCAAGACTCGCCTGGGTGAGAGTGTTGCTTTCGCGCTGGCTGAACTGCTCGGCAATGACATAGAGGTGATAGAGCGTCGCTTCCCGTTGGGCCTTGTAGGTTGAAATATCGGCCAAGGCCTTGCGGACGGGCTCGCGCGTGCGGCCGAGAGTATTGTATATGTGAATCAAATAGCGAAGGATGAACAAGGCGATGAGGATTTCGCCGATGGTCTTCAATATATCGAGCATAGAAACCTCCTATTTGTCTTCTATATTCCAGTCATAGTGCTGCATGCTAAGCTCGGTGATGACCACGTCGTCCGGATCAAACTCAGGATGCTCTGTATAATCGACGGCCCGCTGGCGGCTGCGGTCAATGGGCTGGGGGAGTTTGTACGAAATAGAGAGACTATAGCCCGAGCGGTCGCCGGTTGACCAAGAATAGATAATGGTTTTGGCAAATTCATTGCCGTTAATCTGTCCGTCTAAATACTGCGACCCCGTCGGCCCCTTGCCTAAGGCCTTGGTCATATTGTCGGCGGCCAATTTAAAATCATCCAGGCCTTCCTTCAGAATCGCTGCCGTGTCATCGGGCTTCAATTTTTTTACGTCATCGGATTTCACGGTCCTCTTCAGCACAACGGAATAATTCCCTAGGGGGCGGCCCTTTTTAAAGTCGGCCATCAAAGCTTCGCGGTTCATGACGTAGGGGACCGTTTCGTGTTTTTCAGAACGGCCGTACGTATGGACAATGCCGATTTGGCCATTGTCGTAGGCTTCTAAAATACTCGGCAGCTTCCACATCTTGGTCTGCGTCGAATTATTATAGTTCCAGCCGCTGACGCCGGAAAAATTCTGCTTAAATTCACTGTCCGACATGCCGAGGTACATCGTATAGACATTGGCCGGATTACGGCTGATCACGTCGGTTTCCTTGGTCAGATCAAGGGCAAAGCCCGTCATGGCCGTCACCGTGAGGATGCCCGTAAAAAGGCCGGTACAAAGAACTTTCTTCCACTTCATTAAAACGCCTCCTTTAGAAAATCCCTATGGGGAAACAGTCTTCACTTCAATCGTAAATACATTATTAAGTATAAAAAAGAATCCATATGTTACAGATTCGACATGCGACATAAAAATCCTTCTCTCGAAAATTTACAAAAGCTGTCAAAATTTTCTAAGCAACGCCTTGCATGGACTAAACTCCATGCCGTAAGCTATAAGTAGCAAAGGGTCTCAGTTACTGAAAAGGAGGTCATGCACCATGTTTATCATCAGCGAATATTTGAATCCGGAAAACATTCCTCAGGACCAGGCTGAATCTTTATTTCAGCAGCATGCGGAATGGTTCACCAAACATTTTAACCTTGGACATTTTGTCCTCGTCGGTCCTTACTTAGATATTCCTAAGGCCGGCGTCATGCTGTCTGCCTTGTCTTCACGAGAGAAACTCGAGGCCATCCTTGCCGAAGACGTCTTTGCCAAAGACGATATGGCTCGCTACGAAGTCCATGAATTCAAAGCAGCTATGGTATCGAAGATAACGGCCGAATAAAAAGTATACGACTATCAATGTAATACCGGCGATACATTGTATTGCCTGACAGCCCTGTTTCATCGTCATCAGTATGACGGTGGAGCAGGGCTTTTTTTTGCGTGCATTTTTCTATCTTATTTTTGCAGATTGCCGAAGTATCGCTCTATGATAAGCTGACATATAATCATCATGAATGATTGCGTTACAAATATATTTAAAATATATTATTAAAATATTGTTAAAACTGTTAATTATGACAAAATAAGGACAGGTAATATGTTATACTAAAAGTGATAATGCATAGAAATCCGTCTTTAATCAATGTATACAGTATTTTATAATCGTATTATTTAACATAACCCATAATAAGACAGAATTTCTTATTATCAACTTACACAAATTAAATAAATTACAGCGCAGATTCGCCTGTTCTATGCTGCCAGTTAAAAAGTATACAGGCGGACAGAAGGGAAGGATGTCGTCATGTCAGTTGCAATTCCAAAGAACCGTAAGGTCCTCATCGGTCTTTCAGCCGTCTTAGTATGTCTCATCGGTGCCTTGTTATTTTATTTTCTGTATTGGGTCAAGACGCCGGCCTATTCCTTGAGTCTCGTCCAAAAATCGATTGAAAAACACGACTTGCCGACCTTTAAGCGCCATGTCGACTTGAAGTCCCTGTACAGTCGAGGCTTCGATGATTCCTTGCAGGAGTTTACGGGAGGCGGGGTGTTATCACCTTTGTTGGACAGCACTGTTGCTACCATTCGAAATAATTTTATTCAGAGCATGATTACGGAAACCGAAAAATACGTCGAAACGGGTAGTTTTGAAGCAACGAACCAAGGGGACATCCGGGTAATCACTTCCATGCAAAAAGTTCGTGAAGAATTAGACACACCGAATCTCGAGTACTCCGGTGTCAAAAGTACGCATATAGACGGCCACATAGCCATTGTAACAATTAATCTTCACAATAAAAAGCTAAATAAAGATTTTGACCTGAAAATCAAGATGCGGGCTATCGATAACGGTGAATGGCAGGTCGTCGAAGTGACCAACTTAATCGAATTTATGCGGGAACAGGAAAAGGCGACACAGGAGAAACTTGCGGAAATCAATGCTCCGATTAAGAAAAAAATGGACACAGCCTTCGACGTATCGAATCGAGTTGCCGGCCGCATTGTCAAACCAAGCTCATTCTTACCAGCATACTATATCCGTTTCCAAATAGGCTATACCTTGCCTAAATCGGATCAGCGCGTTAGAAGCGTCATGGGCTACTTGAGCGTTAAAGACAAGAGCGGAATAACGGCAGTTACCCTGCCGGTCCAAATCAATTACATCGATGTAATGTACAACGCTTCCGACTATACACCAGATAAGATTTGGACCTTTGACAGTGAAAGTGAAGACTCCCTGAATCCCTTCATCGAAAAGGAAAGGAAAATCTATACCGAAGGCCTCAACAACTATACTCTGGAATTCACCATTCAGAAGATGACCTTTACCGACGGAAAGGTATTGGAATTGCAGGATAAATTATAGGCTATAAATAAAATGAAAAAACAGACTAGTTGTGATAGTGAGAACTTGTCTGCCATATATAGATGGATGATAAGAAAGGAGAAATAATTAGAAAAAAGCAGGTAAAAAATCCCATCGTACTATGAGGAAGAGAAAGGAGACTTTTGTTATGAACAGGATTTATAAAGTTATTTGGAGTCATGTAAAGCACCGATACGTCGTCGTGTCCGAACTAGTCCGTAGCTGCACCAAACAGTCGGGAAGCCAGGTTACCAAGAAAATGGCTGCCGTCCTAGCCGTGCTGGCCTTGACTGCCGGTGTCGGCAGCATAGCAGAAGCCGCTACTAACGGGAGCTGGACGACAGGCACCGATGCGAAGGGAAACTTCACGGCCCATATCGATACGGAAAATACCATGGGAAGTAATGCCAAGGATAATACCGTCGTCGGTGATGGGAACACGGTAAACACTAGTAAAAATGATATAACCGGTGATAAGAATACTTTAGGTTCATCAAGCGGCAGTGATTACGTCATTGGTGACGGTAATACGATTACCCGCTTAAAATCATCATGGATTATCGGTAATGAAAATAAAATATTTACCAATTCTAGCGGCTTTTCAGCGGCAAAAAACTCTCTTATTATTGGAAGTAAGAACACCTCGACCGAGGAGATTAATAACACCATCTTGGTGGGAAATAGTAATGTAGTCAATGCATTGATCACTGGTTCCGTAGCTATTGGGAGTGGAATGGAATTTGGCAAGAATACAGATAACTCCGTTGTAATCGGCAATAATGCGAAAAATGGGGTTTCGCCAACTGATCCTATTAAATGGACAGGCAGTAAAAATTCTGTTGTAATTGGGGAGTCAGCCAGTAATGAATCTGCATATAGTGTAGTCATAGGATCGAATGCTAAGATGGGAAACAAATTGAGCACTGCCGGCGTAAGTATTGTTATTGGTTCTTTTGCTACTATTGGAGATGATTCAGCACAATCTATCCTTATTGGTCCCAGTAATTCAAAGGATAACTACTCAAAAATTGGCAATGATGTAGATGTTGCTATTGCTATGGGACATCATGTTGAAATAGGTGATAAATCTGACCAAGCTGTTGCCATCGGTGGTGAGGAAACAAAAGTTGGAAATAACGCTCCCCATGCTATTGCACTGGGTTCCTACTCAAAAATTTCTAATGACACTTGGTTTGGAGAAGCACTTGGCTATAGTGCTGAGGTAACGGGGCGCTCCAGTTTAGCTGTCGGTCATGATGCCCAAGTCGGTGAGGCCGGTCAAGAGGCAAGTAACTATTCTATAGCTATTGGGAATGAATCAAAAATTGCGAGTAGTGTAGATATAGCGACAGCTCTGGGAACGGAATCATCTATTGGAACAGAGTCTCATGCCAGTATCGCTATCGGCTACCGGTCAAAGATAGAGGAATCGTCAGGAGATGCACTTGCTATTGGTCCGGAGGCCAATGCTAAAGGGAATTATAATATTGCTATTGGCAGTATAGCCTCTGTTAGCACTCCTTCTGAAGAGCGGCCGGATTCAATTGCCATTGGCCATATGGCTAATGTTAACGGCTTACATAGCACCGCTTTAGGATCGGGCGCTAAAGTCATTAATGAAAGCTTAGAATCGACCGTTATCGGTTATAAATCGTTAATCAGCAGTGATCATGGTACTGTAATAGGCGCTAACTCTTCAATCGGTGCTAATTCCAGCAATTCCTTTGTTGGCGGTGAAGGATCTTCTGTGGCCGATAATGTGATGTTTGGTACGGCTGTGGGGTCAAATGCTGCGGTAAATTCTGAATTTGGTACTGCCATTGGCGGAAAGGCTAATGTAGGAGCTGATACCCAATATAGTGTGGCCTTAGGCAGCAGTAGTACGGTAAAAAGTGATGATATGTTTACATCCGAAAAATTAACGGCTTTTCAGACAAGTCTTGGCGATTTTTATAGCGATAAGTGGAATATTTCAAGTAGTGATGGTGATTATGGGGTCCTTTCCGTTGGCGACAGTGCTTCTTCTCAACGCCGCATCATCAACGTAGCCAAGGACCGTATTTCCGCAGACTCTTATGACGCCATCAACGGTCAGCAGATCTACCACTTGACAAATGATTTAACGGCTCAAATTGCTAATGCCGGTGGTGTTGTCTCAGCTGGGACGAATATCGCATCTGTGAAGACAGGAAAAGATGAAACCAGCGGTAAAACGGCATATGTAGTTAATGCGGAAAATGCCAGCGTCAGTGTCGATGATAATTTCTCCTTAACATCTACGACAGATAATACGACGAATATCACCGATTACAACATTGCCTTGAAAGACATTGTCACCATTGGCTCGTCAGCAGGGAGTAATCCTATTACGATTAATGGTACAACCGGGCATATTACAGGCCTGACCAACAAGACTCTCGATGTGGCTGACTTTGCTACGGTTGGTCGGGCTGCCACGGAAGAACAGCTCAAAGCCGCTATGGGCGATATGAAAGCGGATCAACAACTTCGAGACCAGCATCTCGTTGCCAATCCCGATGGCGGTAATTATATCGTCGATAATAAAGGCGAAGTAACCTTAAAAGTAAAAGGGGCTCCTGATGAAGATGGGAATGCGACATATAGCGATGTCGTTATTGAAGACGTGGCCTCGAAAAAGAAATTCGATGAAATTGTCGGCGGCGGTCAATATTTTAATAATGAAACCGGTAAAGGCAATGTCGTCAATAACAATATGAATGTCACCGAAGCTATTGAGGCCCTCGATAAGGCCGTCGATAAAGCCGCAGCGGAGGCCGAAAAGCATCGCACTGTTTCGGCAGGTAACGGCATTAAAGTAGAAAAAACAGAAGCCACGGACGACAAGGAAGCTGACTATAACGTATCTCTTGCCAACGACATTACTTTGACAGGTGACGACGGAACCAACACGATTCACATCAACGCCAATGACGGTAGCATCACGGCTTCTCAAAGCATTGCTGTCGGTGAAAATACGTATATCACAACAGATGGCATCAATGCCAACAATCAAAAAATCACCAATGTTAAAGCCGGTGAAGACGATACGGACGCCGTCAATGTCAGCCAGTTGAAAGGGGTTCAGCAGCAGGTTACTAATAACAGCCTGGCCATTAACAATTTGGGCAACAAGGTCAATCAACTGGACAACCGCATCGATGAAGTCGGTGCCGGTGCCGCTGCCTTGGCAGCCCTCCATCCGCTCGATTTTGATCCGGATGACAAGTGGGATTTCGCTGCCGGTTACGGCAATTACCGCGGGGAAAACTCGGTAGCCGTCGGCGCCTTCTACCGTCCCAATGAAGATACCTTGTTCAGTGTCGGTGGAACCGTCGGCAACGGCAATAACATGGTCAACGCCGGCGTCTCCTTCAAGTTCGGTCAGAGCAATGGTGTATCGACATCGCGCGTAGCCATGGCTAAGGAAATTAAAGACCTGCGCCGGGAACTGGAAGCCATGAAGTCGGCCATGCTCGATGCCAATGCCGGCCGCAAGATCGATACATCGAAGCTCCAACTCTTCCCGGACGTCCCCCAGAATCACTGGGCTTATGAATACGTGGCAACCCTGGCCGGAAACGGCATGATTCAGGGATATCCCGACGGCACCTTCGACGGCAACCGCCCCATGACGCGCTACGAATTCGCCGCCATGCTGTACCGGGCTATGGTTAACGGCGCAACCCTGTCGGACAAGATTCTCACCGAATTTGCTCCTGAATTAGAACGGTTCACCGTCGATACCGTCCATACCGACAAAGACGGCAATCCGACGGTAGAACGGGTACGCGTTGCGAAACGCAAATAGGCTCCAAACCTTTGGTAATACCGTAAAATCGTAACATAAAGATACTCCCTTTGAACCTGACAATTACCGGGCTATCCGGCAGGCATCCTTCAAAGGGAGTATTTTTGCTGCAAAGAATGGCAGAGGAAAATTAGTTGCCAGCAGGATTATATCACCGTAATGTAGAAATAGTACCGTATAAAATATTTGTTTTTTAACAAAATTTTAACAACAGTAAAGGGCTATGTATGCTGAAATCCCTGAATACAGCGGGGAAAAGGGCGTATAAATACGAGGATAAAGGGTGATTTTTATGGCAAACGGATTGGAAGCGGAATTCATTAAAACGATTGCAGACGTGACGAAAGAGGTAACCGACGATGTCGTACGTCATTCGGCTTTAGCGTCCGTCAATGAACTGAATGGGACCTTGAAAACGCTGAAGGCTGAATCGGGGGAACTGGTAAAGGATATCCGCCAAGCCAAGGACATGTATCAAAGCGTATCGACTCATAGCCAACAGTCTCTGCAAAATTTTAATCAGCATGTCGACTCCTGGCTGGATAATTGGTTAGAGAAACAAAATCAGCTCTTACATAAAATTGACGAACGCAATCGGAAGATGCTGAGCCAAATTGAGCAGTTGGAACGGAATCAAAATCAGGTCGGCACGGCATTGAAACAGCGAATCGGTGATGTCGAACGGATTCAACTCGATCAAAAGAACGCAGAAAACAAACGCGCCCTTACGAGAAGCCAAAATTTTCAGGCAACGCAAAAACAAATTCAGGAAACGAAAGAGACGCTGCAGTCGAACCTGATCAGCCAGACTGAATTCTTACAAACGATGATTAAGAAATTGGCCTATATGACTTTCTTCAACCTGTTGATTGTGATAGGCATCTTGCTTTATCTGGTCCGGGGAATCTTTTTATAGGAGAAGGCTTATGATTACGAAAGATACAGTGGCCGCTGTCCAGTCCCTTTATGCCCATATCGAAGCAGAATATAACCGGCAGATACAGGAGCACTTACTTCAACAAATGACGGCTCCCTTGGAACCTATCAAACGACATATGAATGCCATTGACGGGTTTTGCAATCATAAGAAGACGGCTAAGCTCCATGATTATATCGGGCAGATACAAGATGATTGTACGGCTGTTGAACAGTTAGCAGAGGACTTGACCTATCCTTTTACCTTGTTCATCATGGGAAATGGTAAAAATGGGAAATCGACGTTGATTAACGCACTATTGGGGCAACAGCAGGCTGCCGAAGGCATTGTGCCGAAAACGTGGAAAATCGATATTTTCCAACAGCGTGAAGGGACGGATTGTACCCTCACATTTCGGGACGGAACGAAGAAAAGATTGACGCATGAAGCGGCACAGGAGTTTTTAGCGGCAGAGGAGAAGAAGTGCAAAGAATCGGGTAAGGCTATTTCCAAGAAATTGAAGGACTTTGCCGCCAGTGGGGCCCCGCCGAAAGAACTGGAAGAAAAGCAACAGGAATTGAAGAAGTACGAGCTGTACAAGTCGGCCGTCATTGAAGCCGCTTGGCCCGTAGCGGACAGCCCTATTTTAGAACATTACCGCCTCGTCGATACGCCGGGACTGCGGCAGGAGCTAGACGATATGGTCTATGCCAGCGCCAATGAATATTTCTCGAAGGCTGACGGCGTCATTTGGATTTTGCCCGGCGATAAGATAAACAGTTCCGGTGACTATAATGAGCTGAAAGAGCTTTACGCCAAGTATGAAAAACAGCCCAATAACCTCGTTGCCGTTGTCAACCGCATCGACCTCATTCGCCAAGCCGGAAAAGACGTCGACGAAGTCGTAACCGAGGCTAAAAAATTATATGGCAGCATGATTCCCGATATTATTCCCCTGTCAGCTAAAGAGGCCCGAGAGGCAGAAATACTTTTGAAGCAGCCCGATTTAAGTCAGGAAGACTACGAACGCGGACAACAGCTCTTGGAGCAAAGTAATTTAAAGGCTCTGTTTGACCTATTGAATCGAACCTTCCTGGCGAATTCCCTGCAGTTACAGGTTCAAAGCAAGACCCGGAATTGTCAGGAATTGTACGGCGACGTACGCTCAGCGTCTATGGAAGCGATTGACGTCTTGAAGAAAATGGACGGCGAACGGGTAAATAAAATTCAAAATTGGGAAAAAGATAAGGCCGATGTCCTGCAGCGTTTACAGCAAGAGCTGAAGAATTTTGAGAGCCAGGAATCGAATCGGGTGTTACAGGAAACGAGTAAGGTCGAAAATCGCCTTTGGGATATGGAAAGCGGACTCCGAAATTCCTACATTATGGATAAAATCATTCGCCCCGGTCAGATTGAGAAAACCTTAGAAGTGATGGTTCAACACCATTGCAGCCAGCTTTCAACGATTACAGCTCGCCATATGTCACTCGCTCCTTTCCGGGAATTTCCCTTATTGAAGAATCGGCAGCTGAATGCCTCTGCTTCTGCGGGAAATGCTGTGAACGACGCGGCTATATCGGGAGACTTAAGCGACGAAGGGACTGCGCAGTTTTGTTTGGGCGGGGCCTTGGCCATTGGGGCCGCTGCCTTGTTGGGGCCTGTCGGATTGATCTTTGCCGGTTTTGCCGTTACGGATCTCGGACGCAGCGTGGCCAAATGGCTGTCTCGTACGTTTGGGGACAGTATGTCGGTGAAGGTGCAAAAGCGGCTTTCGAGTCAACTCGGCACGGCTGTAACCAAATTATCTAAAGAATATGAGGATTATCTCAACCGGGCCGATGAATCCATCGAGACCTTGCGGGAAGATACCTATGCCGAACTGTATGGCCCATCGGAGCAGAAAGAGGCTATCATAAAAGACCTGTCACAACTGGGAGAAACGAGCAAACCTGACATAAAGCCCTTACGGTTAAAGGATATTCTGTTTTCAGACGGGAGGAATCACTATGGAAGTTAAGCAGCACATCGCGCAAATCATAGAGCGATTAACGCAGTCGCCCTTATATCATGATAAGAACTTTACGAAGCTTCCGGACATTCATAAAGAGTTGGAATTATTGTATGCTAAATTAGATCAGCCCCTTCATGCAGCCATCTTAGGTGAAGTAAAGGCCGGGAAGTCGACACTGCTCAATGCCTTTGCCGGCGGCGACATCTCGCCGACGAATACGACGGAAACGACGGCCTGCATTTTAAAGATAACCTATGGGACCGACGAAGAAGGCTGCATCTATTATAAAGACGGCTCCCAAATTGTGTCGTCTATCGATACCGTCTATCAGACCTTATCCGAGCATCGCCGGGAGCCTGAGTTTTTCAGTCAAATAGATTATATCGTCATCAAAAAGAATTTGACCGGCTTGAAACACATGTATCTCATCGATACGCCGGGGCTGGAAACGATTACGGCCTTAAACGAAGAAAAGACGACACAGTATTTTCAGGCCGTCGATGTCGTTTTATGGGTCTTTAACGGCAATTATTTGGGGCAGTCTGACGTCAATGAGCATTTGCGCCACCTGTCGCGCATGGGAAAACCCATCGTCGCCATCATTAACCGAATCGACCAAGTCGACGGGGATCCGCAGGAACTCGTAGACTACCTGGATGAACAGCTGGGCATCTATGTCCGGGCGATTTTCCCCTTATCGGCGCAAAAAGCCTATGACGGAATCATGAATCATGATGAAGCGGCTGTAGAGGAATCCGGCTTTTCCGCTTTGTACCAGTACTTAGATGAGCATATTGAACGCAAGGCGGACCAAGTCCTAATGGATAGTATTGTCAATTCGGTCAAGGCTTTGGATGAACAAATCGAGTTGCTTCACAAACAGGCGATGGAGCAAATTGAGCTGAAGATGAGAACTTACTTGGAGCTTGATGAACAGATTCAATACAATGGAAATCTGATGATGCAAAAAATCATGTCCCGTGCCCAAACGTGGGTACAGCACGATTTCTTATCGAATGCCGAACAGACGGTCCAACACAGAATCAATGACCAGAGTTTCTTTAGTACTACTTCAAAAGACGCCATTCAACGAGAACTGGAACAACTCCTGTCAGAAGACCGTCTTCAGCAGGAAATCAATGGATTTTTAGGCCAACTGCAACGAGATATTTATCAAGAATGGCATGGTAGACTGTCTCAAATCGATGCAGAGCTTTCCCACCTTTATCGGGAAAATCAAATCAAGAACGATTTAGAAATTTCTCAACTGAAACAGGCCTTTGCCGGGCAGACCGGGATGGATTCGATGAAAGATTCGGTGCTGGTTGCCAGCGCTGCCGGCGGAGCTTTATCGGTCTATTCGGCCATCTTAGGACCGGCGGCATCGACGGTAACCATCGGTTCTGCCGTGGGAGCCATCATGCCTCCCGTACTCTTGGCAGGAGCTGCTGTGGGCCTCGTTACCGGCTATGCCAGAAGTAAAAAGATGAAAAGCAGTCAAACCATGATGGCTAATGACGTGTTAGACCGGATTCGCAGCCACGTTTCACAGGAATTACTACCGGCCTTAGAACAACATCTGCAGCAACTGTGCAACAAGACGGCAGATGAAGCCAAGCGTGAATTCGTAGAGAAGAACTTTGACGGGCGCAGTGTGGATGAGTTGAAGCACCTGGTTCAACGGCTGCAGGAGTTTTTGCAGCGGACGGATGCGGAAGGGGTTGCTCAACTTTCACCCGGTAGAAAATAAAAGTAGAGAAGAAAGTGAAACTCTTTGAACCATCGTCGATGGAGGCGAATACACTGGCGGTCTTTATGGGGCCTGTGATGAAGCCCGGGGGACGAATTCGCTGATTTGACGTATTGGTAAGGAATGAGGCAGTATTTGTATGAGGTTACCATGAAAGGAGTGAGTCGATGAAACATATCATGCTGCTGTTTTTAAACGAGGTCCGTCTCCATTATGACCGTACGTTGGTTGTTTCGCGTTATGAAAATATCGACGGGACGATGAGTGACTGTGTCCAGGACAACGAAGCGGCCATTCGCCGGACGGCGGCTTCCTTAAAACGGCAGGGCGAACAAATCGATTGCCTGTTCTATTTTTCAACCAAGCGGACACGGGAAGCGATTTGCTGCGTCGACGAAGCCGGGAATGAGTGCAGCTTGACTCAGGAAGACCTCTTTCGGGAGCGGATACAGTCCTTTGTGGCTCAGTGTATTCGCGTCGACTGCGATGAACTCCGTCAGCCCGAAAACCGGGTTCATCAGGCCCTTGAAATGGCCGGCGCCATACGTGCCTTTATAGAAGCGAAGCAATGGCAGTCCGAAGGTGTACAGCTCCACGTCGATGTTACCGGCCCTTTTCGCCATACGTCGATGATGCTGCCGGTCATGCAGATTTTGAAACACGACGGAATTCGAACGGCGACCGTCCTGGATGCGAACCGCCATAAAGGGCAAGTCGAAGAGGTAACCGACACCTATTATCTGTCCGGCCTCCTTTCAGGGACGGATGAATTCATCAACTTCGGCAGTACTCGCGGCATCATGGCCTGTATGGAAGGGGCTGAGCAGACGAGGGAAACGAAGATACTGCTGCAGCAGATGCATGACTTCACCAATGCCGTCCGTATCTGTCGGACCGGGCAAATTGCGGTCCTGGCCCAAAAATTCCGGGAAGCCTTGAAGGACTTTGAACAGGCCGGTGCCGTCTCGATGCAGGAAAAAATATTTCTGCGCGTTTTGGAAGTTTTCAAATCCGAGTACAACTTGCTTTTAAGGGAAAACATGACGCAGCTCGACATCATTCGCTGGTGCGTTGAAAAAGAGTACCTCCAACAGGCACTGACCTTGTGCAGCGAGTGGATCCCCGGTGACCTGGTCGACCGTCGTATTTTTTACCCCATTAAAAAATTTATTCCCAATCAATGTATGCGGGAAAAATTGCCTCACCAAACGTGGCAGCAGTATTTTGTGAATGATCTTACGGTGAGACGGACGAAAGAAGATAGCGATGCCTACTTGAACCGCCTGTTTCCCCGACTGGAAAAAAAGAAGCGGGAAACGAGGCTCCGCACCATCATCGCCGACTTTGAAGCCTCCGGTGACGTGGATTATGTCCTGCGCCGATACCCTAAGGAGGCTGTCTATTTCAAAGCCTTGCTGGAAGAATTGCGTTTTGTACGGCAGATCCTCTCTGACTTGACGACGGATAAGATGACGAAGGAGGAACTGAAACAGAAGTGGCCGAAAATCTATGCCATTTTGCATCGCATGTATCATCGAGTCAAAAATAGTCCTAACTTTGATCTGACTTTGGACGAATATTTGAAAAATCAAAGGGTATCGGCCATGTATAATGTTTTGAAGACGGCATCGTATGCATTCTTCCAGACCCTGCTGCCGTTGCCCGATGAATTTTTAGAACATGTGCCGCCTTCTGTAGGGGATGTTCCGGGTATCTATGAATCAGAAATCGCTTGGAATAATCGTCAAGTTTATTACTTGCGCATGATGAAGTATGACTATGTCGGTTACAAACGGCCGGCTAAAGCAACCTTAGAAATCCTGCACGACTACTTCCAACTTCGTATCGAGCGGAATTGTATCAACCACGCCCATGACGAAGGCACCCTGTCGACAGAGGGCATCAAAGACCTCATCTTTGATTTGCTGCGGCGAATGGAAAATATATCGGAGCGTGAATCAGGAGAACTGTCAGACTTTGACCAATTGACAGAATAAGTCAAGAAAAGTATACTAATTATAAATAAGGGTAATACGTTAGCCGAAAGAAAACCGATTTTGGGGTGAACCCCCTGGGAGGTTTGAAAATTTCAAAAACGGCTGAAAATGGCGTAACTAAGGGAAAAAACGACACTGCCCAAATTTTATTTTTCACCCGGGTCGCCGAAAAAGAGGAAAAAAGCCGGAGGTTTGAAAAAATCGCCTGTGAGCCCAGTCAGGGAGCGGGTACTGAGGGACAGGGCCGTATTACCCAAATCCCCGTAAGGGGACTGAAACGGAAGATCGTTTTTTAAATCAAATAAAATATCGGAAGCCGTATTACCCAAATCCCCGTAAGGGGACTGAAACGCTACTTCGGCATACTTCATGGAACCATCGGCTCTAGGCCGTATTACCCAAATCCCCGTAAGGGGACTGAAACTCTGTTTCTTTCCTCAATTTATCAGAGGCGTCTAAATGGGCCGTATTACCCAAATCCCCGTAAGGGGACTGAAACTCCAGATTAATTCGCTAACCATTCTCTTTTTACGTCGCCGTATTACCCAAATCCCCGTAAGGGGACTGAAACTGCCGCTATCGTAGAACCTTTGGAACAGATTTCTCGTGCCGTATTACCCAAATCCCCGTAAGGGGACTGAAACGACTGCATCGTCGTTAAGATTATTCAGAACTGCCCACTGGCCGTATTACCCAAATCCCCGTAAGGGGACTGAAACGCCAAACAAGCTTGGTCAGTTCAACTAACAAGACCCGTCGTATTACCCAAATCCCCGGAGTTAAATTGACTCCTTTTAGGAAAAAGGCGTTTGTACCATAGGGGACTGGAAAGGTCTTGGTTGGCAACGGTATATGCATTCCTGGAAGTCATCTCGATGCGTTTTGTATAACTTATGTAAACTATTAAAATAATAAATTACTTTTTTGAATAAAATCCTGTCATTTGGCAGGATTTTATTTATTCTGTGTCGAATTTGTAAATCATAGAAGTATTATTACGCTTTTTTAGGTATTTACCATGACGGCAAAGATGTAGCCTTTGCCGTAGAAGGAGTTGATATCGTTGCTGGAAATCTGCGAGATACCGCTGAGATTTCCCAAGGGGAAGGGAGTCCATCCTTCGATGGGCTCGGTCTTTCACGGAGCTTTGATGGAGCTCATAGGTCCTGACTGGGCCGGTGTTTTTCACCGCAAGGGGATGCGCCCGTACAGTCAGGCCGTCTTTTGGAATGAACAGGCACGGCAGAACCTTTGGCGCCTGGGGTTTTTGGAGACATCGGCGGCGTCGGTCATGCTGCCGGCCTTGGAACGGACGAAGTCCTTGGCTTTACACCAGCAAGGCTATGACGTCGGCTTAGGCCGTATCCGCTGCCGGTCCATTCCCCTCGATGGGGAGCAGGCTGTACCGGGGCCGGTGCCGATGGGCGCTGAGATTCGTTTTCTGACGACGACGAGTTTTAAGCGCAGCGGGGCCTATGTCCTGTTTCCTGAACCGGAACTGCTCTATCAAAGTATTCTCCAGCGCTGGCCCCTGATGACCGGAGAGACGCTGGAAAAAGGGCTTCACCAGGTATTAAGCTATTATACGATTATTCAAGATTATGACCTCCATACGGAGTTTTTCGGCTTGGAAGGGCACGGCGTCAAAGGTTTCGCCGGCTCCGTGCGGCTGCGTTTTGGCGGACCGGAACGGGTACGGCAGATGGCGGCGCTCTTACTAAGGTGCGGCAGTGCTGCCGGCTTTGGCATCAAGACGGCCTTAGGCATGGGTGCTTCACAGGTTCGGATCGTGACGGGAAAAGAGGGTCATTTGAAAAGGAGGAGAGGCGGATGAGTGTACAAGCGCTTTTGTTTGATACGCGGTCCATTCAGAAGTATATTTTTTCAGGCAATCGGTTGAAGACCAACATCGGTGCTTCGTACATCGTCGAGCATGTTTTTGACGATGTGTTGGTCAAAGAGATTTTGGCCGATCCGGCATTCGGGTTGGGTACCGTTGACGGGACGAGCTGGAAGATGCGGACGGAACCGCTGAAGGATCTGCCGGCTGATTGTTACGTCGCTTATATCGGCGGCGGCAATGCCCTGATCCTGTTCAAGGAAGGCGTCGCCGACTGCCGCAAGGATATCGTAACGGCCTTTACCAAAGAGCTTCTCGTCCGTTACCCCGGCCTGAAGACCGGCGTTGCCATGGGACCTTTGGACTTATCGGAAAATTTTAAAGATGAACTGGGAAAACTGTATCGTCAATTGAAGGACAATCAAAACACCGTCTTCCCCGTGGTGAATGTTCCTTATACGGGACTGACCTTGCCTTGCGAAGTCAATGGTGAAGCAGCTGACTTTTATGATGACACGCACCTCATGGTTCAAGAAGGTTCGCCGCGATTCTTCTCCCAGGAAGTCCGGGCCAAGACGGCTGCGGCCTCGGAAGCCAATGACGACCTGCACCGACGCTTTGCAGATCAGCTGAAGGGCTATAAGTTCCCTATGGAGCTCGACCGACTGGGCCAACGGGAAACGGAATCGGATATCGCTATCATTCACATCGACGGCAATCAGATGGGCAAGCGCTTCAGTGATTGTAAAACCCTCCATGAGCGGGGACGTTTGTCTTACCAGGTACGGAAAAATACGGAAGACACCTTCGCCGTTCTCTTAGATTCTATCGTGGCCGAATACGATTCGTACGGCGACTTCCTCGATTTGGAAGACGGCGTCCTGCCCATTCGTCCCTTGATTCTCGGCGGCGACGATATTACCTTTATTTGCCCGGCTCGACTGGCAATTACGTATACGAAACGCTTCATGACGACCTTGAACCAATATTTTGCCTCCTGCGCCGGCATTGCCATCCTGCCGACGGCCTATCCCTTCTTCCGTGGCTACAAACTGGCGGAACAGGCCTGCGATGCTGCCAAAGTTCCGTCGCGTGGGAAAAAATCATCACAGAAAGAGGATTCATCACAGGAAACGCCGCCATCGTGCTGGCTGGACTTCGTCATCCTCCACGGCGAACAGGCTCCGAAACTGGATTAAATCCGCCAAACCGAATACAAGGGCGCCCTTGGCAACATGCACTTCGGCCCCTATCGCGTCGATGATGACAACAACGAACATGCCTTGGCAAAACTCCTTTCCTGCACCAAACAATTGACGACGATGCCGTCCAATAAGGTCAAAGAACTGCGGTTTACGGCACAGAAAGGGAAGGCAGATATTCGCCTCTATTTGGAACAGCTGAAGCATATGGGCCTTGGCCTGCCTCATGTCGACGGTTGGGAACGCTTTGAAGAGGCCGTATGGAATAAAAAGGATGGTTCTGCGGCCGGGCAGACGCCTTACGTCGATGCCATTGAAATCATGGACTACACTGTCCCGGAACTGCAATAGGAGGTACGGACTATGGAATATGAAGTACGGATTAAAACGGAATCGCCGCTGTGCCTGAATTCCGGGAAGGCTGACGTCAACGTCGACACCGACATTGTCCATGACGAATTGGGCATGCCATATTTCCCGGGGAAACGCCTGCGCGGCCTCCTGTATGAAAGTGCCGTCGAAGTCGTTGAAATGGCGGAATTATGCACCACACCTTTTATCGAACGAAAGACCGTAGAGGAACTCTTCCACAAACGGGCGGACAGCACGGTCGAACTGATCGTCCCGAGTTTTTACCTGGAAGACTACCGGGACATGGCTAAAGAATGGAAGTATCTCCAGTCTCATTTTGACCTCATCCAACCGGAATCGGTCTTACAGACTTATACCTCTATTCGCTTTCAGACGGCCCTCAACGCCGACGGGACGGCCAAAGAAACGTCCCTGCGCAACATTCGCGTCGTCGACAGCGACTTAGTCTTCGTTGGAAAAGTTCAGGTCAACGGCGGCGAACCCCGCCACGAACAAGCTTTGGCCTTGGCCGTTTCCAATCTTCGGCGAGCCGGCATGAACCGCAACCGCGGGTTTGGACGCCTCTCTTGCACGATGAAAAAACAGGAAGATCTGATGGCTCAGGCTTTTTCGAAAGGGGGTCGTAAATGATGCAGATTTCCTACGTTACGATTGAAACCTTATCGCCCGTCGTCTTGACAGCACCGGGCAGTTCCCAGCTCCTCACGGCGAGCAGCGAATCCTTCAGCGGAACCCTCCTGCGCGGCGTCTTAGCCGGGAAATACGCAAACGACCATAAATTGGGTGCGAAAGCCCATATGGATGAAAATTTTATCCGCTACTTTTTCTCGGATCTGCGCTTCGTCAGTGCCAATCCCAGTGCCGACGGAAAAAGAGCCATGGTACTTCCCTTGTCGCTCATGAAAGCGAAAGCCGTATCCGGCGATAAGCCGATTCTCGACTTGTTGTCCGATGAGGGGAAAGCGGGATATAAGAGCCTCAAAGGCCTGTCCGTCGTCGATGGCGGGACGATTCGCCCCGTATCGGTCAAATCGAGCATGACCTTCCACATGAGCCGCAGCGGCGACAAGGAACGCCTGAGCGGTCACAGCCAGGACGGCAAGGTCTATACCTACGAATCTATCGACGCCGATCAAACCTTCCAAGGCGCCGTCATCGGCGATGACGATTGCTTGCAGTCCTTCTTTGACGACGTCGGTAAAAAGGGGAAAAGCTTCACCTGCCGTATCGGCCGGTCGAAACGGACGGAATACGGGGGCTGCCGCCTGACTTTTACGCCGCCGCAGGCCCTTCCCGATGAAACCTTTTCCGACACGACATGCCTTGTCCTCGATACGCCCCTTTTGCCGACGGATGGAATGGCAGCAAGGGCTGATCGGGTACTGCAGGAAGAAGTCATTGACGTCCTCAATCGTCGTGCCGGCAGCAACACGTTTACCTTGGGCCGTGTTTTCAGTACGCCGATTACCATTGAAAACTTCGTCGGTATTTGGCAGATGCGGCGCCCGCGCAGTATGGCTCTCGCCGCCGGAACGGTCTTTGAAATCCATAAAGACGGTCCCTGGCAGGATAAGGATGTCCAAGCTTTGACACAACTGATGTACGGCGGGGCCGGCGACCGGACGGAAGAAGGATTCGGTCAGCTGCGGCGGTGGAACCCCCAAGACTTGACTATCGACGATAAGGGCGAAAAGAAGGAATTGGAAGAGATTTCTATTAAATCTCCGGAAGTGAAGAAACGGGCCGCTTCTATCTTGGAAAGCCGTATCAAGGAACAGCTCCACAACTTCGCCTATGAAGATGCCGCTCAATTGAAAGGCCTTGAAGGCGGGGCCAAGACCCATCTCTTTGCCCGTTTAGAATCGTGGCTTGACCGGGATTTCCGAGCTGAACTCAAGGCCAAAGCCGGCAAGAATGAGACTGTGGGTACTCATCTTCGCCGCCTGCGCCTGAACGGGGCTCCCCTTTACGAGATTTTTAACGGAGACAAACCGGCGCCTTATGAAAGTGCCGATCGGGAAAAAATGCTGTCACAGCTGATTCCGGATGAGCTTGCTAAAATGATCGGATTCAAGGAACCCAAAGAATCGTATTTCCATGAATACTGGCTCTGGTTCTTCCGCCACAGCCGCAAACGGGCCGTACAAGTCCGTAAAACTGCATCGGAGGTGAAGAACGATGAAACATGAAGCCAGCCTGTTGTACTGCGTGCAAGTCGAAGGGGTCTTATCCCTTGAAACCCCCTTACTCATCGGTTCCGGTCGGGAAACGGACGACATCACCGATATCCGTGTCCTGCGCGATAAAAAAGGACAGCCCTTTATCCCCGGCACGTCGCTTGCCGGCGTCCTCCGCCATCTTGCCGCTAACTGGGACAAAACGGCGACGCAGCTGCTCTTTGGCTACAGTGACGACCGCCGTGGAGAAGGCGTGCAGAGCGCCGTTTGCATCGACGATATTTCCCTTGAAAATGCCTATATTACCGTTCGCGACGGCGTGTCCATCGACGAATACACCGGCGTTGCTAAGGATAAGGCCAAATACGACTATGAAGTCGTCGAAAGAGGGGCCCGCGGCACCTTTACCATGACTTGGCAGCTGCGGCAGAAAGTCGTCAACGACCTGCCGAAATGGAAGGTATTTCTTGACGATTTAGTAAAGCAATTATCCTATGGCATCCGTCTCGGCGCCATGACGGCCAAGGGGTTTGGCCATGTACGCCTTGAAAAGGCCAAAATCCATCTCTACGATTTTAGCCAATACGACGATGTAAAGGCCTGGCTCAGTCGGAAGGTTCCCAAAACGGTCTATGACGTCAAGGCCGAAGAACGCTTAGGCAACCAGTCTTTCGTCATCGAAGCCGATTTTGCCTTGAAGACATCCCTCTTAGTTCGCAACCGTGACGTATCGGCCGCAGACAGTGATCAGAATATCGATGTCGTTCCCATGATGAGCGGCAACGATTATCTCATTCCCGGTCCGTCGGTCAAAGGCGTCCTTCGCCATCAGGCATCTCATATCCTGCAGGTATTAGGGAAGTCGACGGATTTATTGGACGGGCTCATGGGCTATTCCCGTGACGATGGGAAAAAGCAGAAGAGCCGTTTCCTCGTCGACGAAGTCTATATTTCACCGGACCACGTGGCAGCGGTTAAACAGACGCGCAACGCCATCGACCGTTTCACGGGCAGCACCATGGACAGCAAACTCTTTGCTGAAAAGCCCTTATGGCAAAAAGATAAGACCCGCTCCGTCGTCACCCTGCGTCTTGCCATTGAAGACTGCCAAGATTGGGAAGCCGGACTGGCTTTGTTCCTCTTAAAAGATCTCTGGACCGGCCAAGTGGCTCTGGGCGGCGATAAATCCGTGGGCCGTGGCTATTTGACCGGCCACCATGCTGACATCCGCTTCCAAAAAGACGGAAGGCGCCAGCACTGGGTCCTCGAAGAGAACGGAAAGGTAACCGGCGGTGATCCGGCAGCCTTAGAAGCCTATGCAGCGGCACTGAATCGTGTTGCGGAAGGGGAGTGAGCGCAATGAGTATGGAATTAGCCCGGAAGGGATTGACCTTGGTCGACAGCCCGGTGACCTGGAAACGGAAAATCCATGAAACGCAGCCCTTAGGGGACGTCATTAAACAATATATGAAAGATTCGGCCAGCCTCGTCGTATGGCAGCGCCAGCAGATTTCCTGGGGCCGTTGGGACGGGTCGTCGATTGTCTTTGCCAATCAAGAAACCTTGGACGAAAATCAGATTCTGGAAATCCGCATCTTTAACGAAAAGGAAGAACTTCACCTCTACCGCCGTCACGGTGCTTATGAAGGCCGCTATGTCTGCGACGGCGAAGGCTCGGTCCAATGCCACGTCGACGCCTTATCCCGCCTTTGGGGGCATAAGACGGCGCACGACGGGACGTTCGTCACCTTGAAAGACGACGAACGCTTCCTTTCCATGACCGTGCCCTGCCAAGAAAAGGCCGACTATTATGGACTGGTCACGCGCAGCTATATTGAAGCCGATGATAAAACGGGCCAGGCCGGTTATAGCGATTACCGCTTTGTCCGCATCGAATCAGCCGAAGGGGGGAGATAAGATGAATGAAGATATATTAAATCAGATGAAGGCATTGGGACTTATAGAATCTACGGAACTGGAAAAGGAAGAGAAACCCCAAAAAGAAGATAAACAAAAGAAACCAAAAAAACCAAAGAAGGTGTCCATCACCTTAGACACGAGCTTAGATAAAAAGCCTCGCGGCAATTACCGCAGACAGGGGGGCGGCAACTCCTATCAAGGCGGCCAAAAGGAGAAAAAGCAGCAGATTCCATCCTTGAAGCCCCATCAGAAGTATGTGGACAATGCCAATGCTCCGAAAGCCGCCGTATCGGCTTATAACTTTGTCCCTTTTACGAGAACCGTTCTGGCCTCACCCCTCGATGCCATGAAAGGCGATTTTCGCGGCTATATTGAAAGTCAAGAGACCTACAGCGGTACTTTATCACTGGAACTTTCTAATGTGACGCCGCTCTTTATCGGCGGCGGCAATGGCGGCGACGATGAAGCCTTCTTTTCGCCAACCGGCGAGCCCTTGATCCCCGGCAGTTCTTTGCGCGGCATGGTACGCGGCCTTTTCAAAATCGTCACGGCCGGTACCATGCGCCGTGATGAAGATTTCGTTGACCGCCACCTCTATTTCCGCTGCCTCATGGCTCCGAAGAGCATGCCTCAGTTAAAGGAACTGAACGCCTATTACGTGAAGCGTATGTCGACGGAACATGCCGATTCCAAAACGGGGAAACCGGTCAAACGGGCAAAACCGGGATTTCTCTACCGTCTTGAAGGCGACGGGACATACTATTTGGCTCCTTGCGATATGAAATCGATCAAGGCTTACGAATATGGTACAATTCCCGAAGAATCACAGGTTGATTGGAATCCCAAAGAAAAAATTGCCTATATTTTGACCGGAAATCAGCGGAATAAAAAATTTGTTCGCTGCTTATCCAATCCTGATTGGAACGAAGCTGAAGCCGTCCCGGAACGGCTCATTCAGGAATATCGCGATGACACGCGCCGTAAAGGTGTCGATCTGTTAAATGATAGTAGCAGTACCGAACAGCAGGCCGCCTATCGTGGCGGATCGGCGAAGCAGTTTTCCGGACGCAGTGATATCGACTTCCTCGTCCCTTGTTTCTATACCAAGGAAGATGGGGAAATCACCTCCTTCGGCCATGGCCGTTCTTACCGGATTCCTTACCAGAAATCGGTTGGCGACCGACTGCCCAAGGTCTTGCAGAAAGATCCCGATGTCGTCGATTTTGCCGACGCCGTTTTTGGCCGTAAGGAAGACTGGGCCGGCCGCGTATCCTTTGAAGATGCCCATCTGACGTCTCCCGTAAATTTAGGACCTAAAGCTTGGGTAAAACCCTTATTGGGAGCCAATCCGACGTCGTACCAGCTCTATTTGACCCAAAATGATTGGCCGCCGGCTCATTGGGACAGCGATGCCCCTGTAGAGCTGCGGGGCTATAAGATGTATTGGCACAAAAACATCGGAAACAGCGATTGGCAGGCCAAAACAGAACAGCAAAAGGGGAGTATTACGAAAAAGATTGAGCCTTTATTGGCCGGCAATGCCTTTTCCAGTGCCATTCACTTCCGCAACCTGACGGCTGTTGAATTGGGAGCCTTGTTAAAAGTATTCCACCTCCAAGAGGAAAATGAAGATATCGTCTATAAACTCGGTATGGGGAAATCCTTGGGTATGGGCAGTGTGCGCATCAAAGCGCAGCTGCACCTCGACAGTGACCGTTACGGAAATCTCTTTGACGGCGGAAAATGGCAGGAGTCAAAACAGTCTGCCGATGCAATGAATTTTATCGAAGCCTTCGATACTTATGTCAAAGAACACCTCGGTTCTGTTGAATCATCCTACCAAGCGTCTCTGAAAAATCTTCGCATCATGCTTGATTGGAACAATACCAAACGGCCGAATTGGGTTCGCAAGGTCAGTGCCGCCGGCAGTGACAAGGGTACCCTAAAAGGCGGCGTTGATCCGCAATTTACAGATCGGGCCGTCTTGCCGACACCGGATAAAATCATCAAATAAAATAGAAGAGAAGGTTGCCCTCATGGGCAGCCTCTCTTTTCATATCTATAGGAGGCCTGTATGGAACATCAGGGAATACTTTTGTTTTTGAGTGATGTCAAGGTGAGAGATGGAAAGGTCAGGGTCACCAACTACAAGGATATTGGCGACTGCTACACGACCAATGAATCGGCCGTCCGTTACTGTGTTCAAAAGCATGAGCCACTAGAGCGACTGTTTGCCTTTGCGACCCAGAAAGTTCAATCAACGTTAAAGGATGAAAACACCAAAGAAGCTTATTGTGATGAAGACGGAAATCCCTATACCCATCTTTCATATTTCGAATATCGCCTGAGACAGGGAGAACATCCTATTGAGGCTGAACTCGAAGTCGCTTCATACAATGAAGAGGGCGAGATGAATGAAAATATTCAGTCTATCGTCGATATGGCGGCTAAAGTCGACGCATTCATTGCCAAGCTGCCAAAAGATGATACCTTAGTACTTCATGCTGATTCTACGGGTGGCATGCGTAATGCGGCCATGGTTACGATGGCCATCCTGCGCCTCATGCAGTATGACGACCGAGTCCGTATCGGCGACATCTTGTACTCTAATTGGAATAAACACATTGTTGAAAAAGTTAATGATATCTATGCCTTGTTCGACCTTATCTCCGGTGCTGAAGAATTTGTTCGCTTTGGCAGCGTCCAAACCCTTCGTGATTATTACAAGCGGCAAGCTATGTCTAAGCAGTCACCGGAATTACAGCAACTCATCAAGGCCATGGCTGATTTTTCCGATGCCATCAGCCTTTGTAACTACGGCATCTTCCGTGATGCGATTACGAACTTGAGAAGAACGATGGAAAACTTCCATGACCGCATGCATGATGCGAACGGTGAGGCGTCTTTACCCGATTCCCTCATGAATCGCCTTTACGGCCGGATTCGTCACGAGTACCGCTGGCTGCTGCGGAGTGAAGAACCGGATGACATCACCCTTATCGAATGGTGCATTCAGCATGATTATATCCAGCAGGCCTTGACCCTCTATACCGAACGGGTGCCAAAAATCTTTTGCTCCTATAATATTGTTACCTTGACAAAAGAAGGGCAAGAGGCTTTCGATACGTTCCTTCAAAATAGCACTGATAAAGCACCGGCGGCGGTTCAGTTATATACTCAATTTTGCAACAAAGATAGAGAACGCGAAGTTAACCGGCACTTCAGCAATATACAAAATGATTACGATCAACAGCTAAAAGCGGCCTCGCAGTTAATCCGGACGAACGCACGCACTGACCAGAAAACAGATTGGGCGATACAGGCTCAAGGAGTGATTAAAGACTATCTGAAAGAGAACTCCCATACAGATATAGTAGATACAGTGTCTCTTAATGACGAATTAGGGCTGGCAGCCGGTTTTTCCTTGATTCAAGCCTTATGTCGGACACCGGGAAAAATCATGCAGGGAGAAATCTCATTAGGTGACCTTGAAATGAAGAAGCTCCAAGTTTTAAAAGCAGCCTATATGTCGGGGGCCAATAATAAACGACTTCAGGACATGAAATCCTATGAACAAGGCAATAATTTGGTCAAATTCGTTGAGAAAATGAGTTCTGATGATTTGCAGAAACTTTTTTCTGGTATTACCATTTCTGTTCCCTATCCGAATCGGTTCCTTCGCTTGCTTGATTGCGGCTGGGCTTACACTGATTTGTCTAAGGAAGTATTATATAAACTCTTAGATCAATACGGTACCATTAAGGATGCACGAAACCACACCAATCATGCCCGGAACGATCACCAACTGTCTACGTTGGAAGACATCAAGGCTTTGCTGACCGAATATGTAGAAAACATCAAAGAAGTTTGCTATCGTCAACGAGCCGAGACTTCTAAAACGGAAACAGAAAGCCACGAAGAAAACGGCACCGCATAAAAAAGGAACACATATTATTTTTTTCATGCCATATAGGGTGGCCCCTGTATGGCATGGGATATAAGGAGGCATACGGATGCAGCTCATCAATCTCACACCTCACGACATTCAGCTTGTCTACCAAGATCCGGAACTCGACCACGAAGCGATCGACATCATTCCTGCCTCGGGGATGCTCGCCCGTTGTGACGTCATCAAGGAAGCGGTCGGCATGGCAGGGCCCGTCCCCGTCTACAACATGACTTACGGTCCCGTTCAAGGTCTGCCGGAGCCCCAAGCGGACACGGCCTATATTGTCTCGTCTGTCGTAGCCCAATCCTTGGCCGGCAGTCGCAGCGACGTCCTCGTTCCCATCGACTTCGTTCGCGACAATGAGGGACAGATTACAGGCTGTCGCGGCCTGGGGCGACTCATGAAATAAAGGGAAGTGGATCTATGAAGCATATCATGCTGCTGTTTTTGAGCGAAGTTCATCTCGATGGCGATAAAAAATTATCCCTGTCTCCATATAAACTCTTCGATGGGACGATGATTGACTGCGTTCAAACCAATGAATCGGCAGTCCGTTGGACGGCGAACAACTTACGAAGACAGCAGGAACAATTGGACTGCCTGTTCTACTTTTCAACGAAAAGGACTCAGGAAGAGCTTTGCTATATCGACGACGAAAATCATGAGCACCGCTTGACCCATGAAGCCTTATTCCTCAATCGGATAGGCCCTTTTGCGGCGAACTGCGTCCGCATTGATTACAATGAACGGAGTCAAACCGAGGAAAGTGTCCGCCAGGTCCTGGAGATGGCCGACGCCATTCGAGACTTTATGGAAGAGCATGATTGGAAACCGGAAGACGTAGCGCTCCATGCTGATTTTACCGGCGGTTTTCGCCATGCGTCGATGATGATGCTGTCGGTCATGCAGCTCTTGAAATACTACGGAATCGGGACGACGGCCGTCCTGTACTCCAACCGCAATGAAAAACAGGTCGAAAATGTAACCGACATCTACCGCATGTTCAACCTCATTTCCGGCGCCGATGAGTTCATCAACTTCGGCAGTACCCGGGAAATCACGGCCTACATGGAAGGCTCGAATCAGACAGCGGAAACGAAGGTCCTCTTGCAAACGATGCGCGACTTTACTAATGCCGTGCGCATCTGCCGGACCGGAAAAATTGCGCCCTTGGCAGGCGAACTCCAAGAAGCCTTGCAAAACTTCGAGCGAGCCGGTGCCATTTCCCTGCAGGAAAAGATTTTTCTGCGCATCTTAGCCATCTTTAAAATGGAATACGGGTCCCTCCTGAAAAAAGACTTCACCAAACTCGATATCATTCGCTGGTGCGTCGAGAAAGGCTACCTCCAGCAAGCCATGACCCTGTGTACCGAATGGATGCCTGAAGAAATCATAGATTCCCATATCTTTTACCCTATTCATCCCTTGATTCAGAATGATTGCAAGGAAGGGAAAACGGATTACCAGACTTGGCAGTACTATTTTCTAAATACCTATTCTCCAGCCGATCCGTGTCAACAAGATGCGCCCCTAAAAATCGGAAAGCCTAAAAAAACGGAAGAAGCCGCTTTACGTGAAGTGATTTCGCATTTTGTAGAACGGAAAGATGTCTCCCTTGCGTTGAGTCAATATTCGGGAAACGGTGAAAGAATAAAACCGCTGCTGGATGAGTTACAGATAGCCCCCAGGGTGTTAAGGGCTATAAAAAACGGAAGATTAAAGCTCCGGAGCATGAAAAAACGTTACCCTAAAACGTATGCCATCATCCGCTTTATGTATCTTCAAGACAAGAAGGCTCCAACATTTAACCTAAAGGAATCGGAATACTTCAAACGTCGGGATATAGATAAAATTTACCATTATTTAGAAAAAGCTCCTTATGAACTGCTCAAAATTCTTGTACCGTTTGATGTGGAATCCTCAGCAGAAGAGAAAAAAATTACCGTTTCTGCTAAGCCGACAGTAGACGGAATCTACCTTTCTGATGAAAACTGGAATAAGCGACAGTACCAGTATCTGAAAATGCTTGATTGCGGTTTTGTTCAATGTCGACAGCCTGCGGAAGAGGCCTTAGAAGTTTTGCATGATTACTATAAACTCAGATCCGAAAGAAATAATATTAATCACGCTAACAATGGGGACACTCTGTCGACACAGGAAGTCAAAGAATTAGTATTGAAACTCTTGCGGGGCATGGAGAGTCGCTTATAGAATTGATAAAAGGGAAGTGGATCTATGAAGCATATCATGCTGCTGTTTTTGAGCGAAGTTCATCTCGATGGCGATAAGAAATTATCCCTGTCTCCGTATAAACTCTCCGATGGGACGATGATTGACTGCGTTCAAACCAATGAATCGGCAGTCCGTTGGACGGCGAACCACTTACGACGACAGCAGGAACAATTGGACTGCCTGTTCTATTTTTCTACGAAAAGGACTCAGGAAGAGCTTTGCTATATCGACGACGAAAATCAGGAGCACCGCTTGACCCATGAAGCCTTATTCCTCAATCGGATAGGCCCTTTTGCGGCGAATTGCGTCCGTATTGATTACAATGAACGGAGTCAAACCGAGAAAAGTGTTCGCCAGGTCCTCGAGATGGCCGACGCCATTCGAGACTTTATGGAAGAGCATGATTGGAAACCGGAAGACGTAGCGCTCCATGCCGATTTTACCGGAGGCTTTCGCCATGCGTCGATGATGATGCTGTCGGTCATGCAGCTCTTGAAATACTACGGCATCGGGACGACGGCCGTCCTGTACTCCAACCGCAATGAAAAACAGGTCGAAAATGTAACCGACATCTACCGCATGTTCAACCTCATTTCCGGCTCTTTGTCAAATGTTGGGGTGCCAACTAAATCATCCACCGCGAATGGACGTGAGTGAGTTTTCCTCGCTCTCGTCCATTTATTGGCGCCGAATAGGC